>DASTBC010000087.1 GCA_035712245.1 Candidatus Eisenbacteria bacterium | reverse complement strand
CTGCATGCGGGGGCTCACCCCGATCATCCGCTGCGTGATCCCGCCGCGGCGCGGAGACTCGTCGCCGGCGGGGACGCGCGCCTCCCAGAGACCTCGCGCCGACGGATCGAGCGATGCCAGCTCGGCGGCGTTCACGCGTTGACCCGCTCCGTCCCCTCTCCTACGATCCGCCCGTCCCGTTCCCGGGACCGAGCCGACTCCATGTCCTTCGTTCACCATCCGGCCTCCACCCATCGGGATCCATGACGTCCGAGCGGCGGCTCCAGCTTTGCGGACTCCTCGTCCTCGCGGCGCTCGCGCCGATTCCGTTCCTGGGCGACCTCCGCGTTCGTACCGGAGCGATGATCGCGCTCTGGGGCGCGGCTCATCTCGCCTATCTCGCCGCGGCCTGGATCGTGATCCGAGGTACGCGGATCTCGCTCCCCGCCGTGGCCCTGGTGGCGGCGCTCCTGCGAGCGCTCTTCCTGCCCACCGAGCCTACCCTCTCCGAGGACGTGTACCGCTATCTCTGGGACGGCAGGCTCGTGACGCTCGGCGTGAACCCGTACGTGCTCGCCCCCGACGATCCCGCGCTGGCGGCGCATCGGGATCCGCTCCTCGAACGGCTCAATCACGCCCACGTCCCCACGATCTACCCGCCGGCCGCCCAGCTCCTCTTCGCGTCGGTGGCTGCCGTGAGCACCGACCCGCGGGCGTTCAAGGCGGCGCTCCTCGTGGCGGAGGCGGCGCTCGTCGCCGCGCTCCTCTCGATCCTTCGGGCACGAGGCCTTCCGGCGGAGCGGCTCCTCGTCTATGCCTGGAATCCGCTCGTCGTCGTGGAAAGCTACGGAAGCGGCCATCTCGACCTCGTGCTCGCCGCGCTCCTCGTGACCTCGCTCGCGCTCCTCGAGCGGGGCCGTCGCGTCCCGGCGGGGATCGCGTGGGCCCTCGCCGTCACCACCAAGTATACGCCCCTCCTCCTGGCCCCCTGGGTCGCGAGACGAAAGGGCTGGGCCTTCCTGGCGGCGGGTTTGGTCGCGATCGCGCTCCTCTACCTGCCCTTCGCGAGCGCCGGAGGCGCGCTCGGGGCCGGGCTCGCGACCTACGCGCGGCACTGGGAATTCAACGGATCGCTCCATCCCGCGCTCGAGGCGCTGACCGGCTCGGGCGCGCGCGCGCGGTGGATCCTGGCCGGAGCGCTCGGGGTGGCGACGCTCTGGACCTCGTGGCGCGCTCGATCCGGAACGGCCGCCGCGCTCGCGATCCTCACCGCGACGATCGCGGTGAGCCCCACCGTGTACCCCTGGTACCTGGTCCCGCTGATCGCGCTCCTTCCGCTCCATCCGAGCCCCGCGATCCTCGCCTTCTCCGGTCTCGTCGCCCTGTCGTACGCGCCGCTCCCGCGCTACCACGCGTTCGGCGAATGGACGCTCCCGGCGTGGATCCCGTGGGTGGAGTACGGCGGGACCGTCCTCGTGGCAATCGCCGCGGCGGTGTGGGCCGCAAGGCGGGGAGCCGCTCAGGAGCGGCGGATCGCCTGGGCCAGGGAGAGCGTCCCCACGTAGAGAAATCCCGCCAGGTAGAGCGCGAAGAAGGGGAGCGGCGCGAAGAGTCCGGCTCCGGCGATCGACAGCATTGCCCAGACGAAGTAGCCCGCGAGCGCCATCTCGACGAGGACGGTCGCGCTCACGGGGGCACGATATCCCGCCCGCCTGGCCCGCTCCGGATTCCGGCGCCCCGCCTCGATCCGGAACTTCGGCGTCCGGTGGAAGGTCCCCGCCCGGCACAGCGCCCCCTCGATCACCGCCCGCGTGTTGCTCACCGCGAGCCCGATCCCGAGCATGAAGACGAGCGGCACGTAGCGAAGCTGGCCACGCCAGTCCTTCCGCGCCTGACGCTGCGCGTACACGAAGTAGAAGAGGACCGGTCCGGTCGCCGCGAGAAGGAGGGCCGTGTCCGCGAGCAGGAACGGCAGGCTCTTCGACTCGTACCGGGCCAGGACGACCGGATAGACGAGGAGCGAGAGAAGCAGGAGGAGCACGTACGGAACGTTCGACGTGAGGTGGAACGTCGCCTCGAGCTTCACCGAGAGCGGCGCGCGGGAGCGCCAGAGCCGCGGGAGCAGCTTGCGCGCGACCTGGATCGATCCGCGAACCCATCGGTGCTGCTGCGCCTTGAACGCGTTCATCTCGACCGGGAGCTCGGCCGGACATCCGACGTGCGAGGCGAACACGAAGCGCCACCCCCGGAGCTGCGCGCGGTAGCTCAGGTCGAGATCCTCCGTGAGCGTGTCGGACTGCCAGCCGCCCGCGTCCACGACGCAGCTTCGCCGCAGCACTCCCGCGGTGCCGTTGAAGTTGAAGTAGCGGCCGCCGTTTCTCCGCGCCGCGTGCTCGATCAGGAAGTGACCGTCGAGCGAGATCGCCTGGACCCTGGAGAGGATCGAGTGGTCCTGGTTCAGGTGCCGCCACCGCGCTTGAACCACGCCCACGGCGGGGTCCGCGAAGTACGGAACCGTGCCGCGGAGGAACCCGGGAGACGGGACGAAGTCGGCGTCGAAAATCGCGAGCAGCGAGCCCCGCGCGAGCTCGAGCCCGTGCTGCAGCGCGCCCGCCTTGTACCCCTCGCGCGCGGGGCGTCGCAGATGGACCGCGTCGATGCCCCGGGACCGGAGATCCTCGATCGCCCGCGCCGCGATCGACGCCGTCTCGTCGGTCGAATCGTCGAGGAGCTGGATCTCGAGACGGTCCCGGGGATAGTCGAGCGACCCCGCAGCCTCGAGGAGCCTCGCGACCACGTAGCGCTCGTTGTAGACCGGGAGCTGCACCGTCACGACCGGCCACGTCTCCGGATCGGGCGGGAGCGGCGGCGGGCCGGCATTCCTCCGGTAGAGCAGGATCAGGTGGAGGCGGTGGAGTCCATAGGCGGCCAGGACGACCCAGATGACGAGGTGAAGACCGAGGAGCAGGTCTCCCGCGAGCGGGTGCCACGAGCCGGAAGGTGGATGCATGCGCCGCCATCATTGAAACGGCGGGAACGCGTGTCAACCGGAGAACGAGCGGGGTGCCGTCGGATGCGATCGGAGGCAGGACGCACGCACGCGTGTTGACCCTTCGCGCGCGCGTCTGGTAGCGTGCGACGCGTCGACGTGAGGGTCGGTGGTGAGGTCGGGAGGTACACGCTGGCGCGCGCCATTCTCGCAGGAAACGGTTCCCTGCTCGCGACGAGCGACCGCTTCGGGTCGCTGCGCGAGCTCTACGCCCCGTTCGTTTCCCCCGAACATCAGCTCCTCCGCCGTCCCGCGCGCATCGCGGTGGCGATCGACGGCGCCGTTCATTGGCTCGAGGATCGCTTCGAGTCCCGGCTCGGAGACGGCGGCGACGCGCCGATCGCGGACCTCGCGCTCGCCAGCGAGGATCTCGCGCTCGAGATCTGGATCGAGATCGTCGCCGACGCGCACCGGAACGTCCTGATCCGCCGCGTGCAGCTCACGAACCGTTCGGGCTCGCACCGGGACGCGAGGCTCCTCTTCCACCACGACCTGCGGCTTCAGCCCGCGGGCGGCGGGGAGCCGAACGAGACCGCGCGCCTCGATCCGGTCGCGAGCGCGCTGATCCACCAGTCGGGGCGGCGCGTCGCCATGATCGGGCTGGAGACCTCGTCCGGCGCGGGGGTGCCGATCTGGAAGGTCGCCGAGCGCGGCGCGGACACGGAGCCAGGCGCCGAGGCGCTGGGCCCTGGCGCGCGTCTCGAGGGCCCTTCCCAGGCTCACGGCCGCGTCGACTCGATCGTGGGCGCGGCCATGGCGCTCGCCCCGGGAGCGTCCTCCCTCGTCTCGACGTGGATCGCCGTGAGCGACTCCGTTCGAGGAGCCCGCGCGATCGAGGAGTCGCTCCGGGGATCCGGCGTCGGCGGAGCGCTCGGAGCCACGCGGTCCTACTGGAGTCTCTGGATCGGCCAGGGAGCGCGCGACCTCCCCGATCTCCCGGAAGACGTGCTGACCCTCTATCACCGGAGCCTCGCCCTGGTGCGGCTCCACCAGATGCCGGAGGGCGCGATCGTCTCCGGCGTCGAGCCCCCCGATGCCGCCGGGGAGCCGGGTTCCGGGCGGCCCGCCCGCTCCGAGGCGCGCGTGTGCCGCCACCGCGATGCCGCGCAGGCCGCGGACGCGCTCGGCCGCGCGGGCTACACCGCGCACACGCGCCGCTACCTCGAGCACGCGGCGCGCGTCGCCGCCGAGCACGGGCTGCTGCCTTCCGAGACGGACGCCACCGGCGCGCCGGCGGGAGGCCGCCTCGATCCGGCCGGCCTCGCGCTCGCGATCTGGGCGCTCGCGCGCCATTTCGAGCGGGAGCGGGACGCCGAGTTCCTGGGAGACGCCTACCGGAGCCTCGTGACGGCCGGCGCCGACACGCTCGCTTCCACGCTCGATCCGGAAACGCAGCTACCGCCGGGTCCCGATCTCTGGGGCGAGCGGCACGGACTCTTCGCGTCGAACGCTTCCATGGTGCGCGCCGGGCTCCTCGCCGCCGCGCGCCTGGCCGCCGCGCTCGGGGAGAGCGCGCGGGCGCGCGCATGGGCGGGGGCGGCCGACCGGATCGCGCGATCCATGACCCGGCATCTGCTCCTTCCCGAGTGGGGGCGCTTCGCGCGCTCGGTCGCTCGCGAGGGACGCGGCGTCCGCGCGGACGCGACGGTGGACGCGTCGCTCCTCACGCTCGGGCTGTGGGGCGAGATGGAGCCGGAGGACGCTCGCGTGCGCGCCACGGTGGATGCGGTGCGGGAGACGCTGTGGGTGAAGACCGGCACCGGCGGGATCGCCCGCTACGAGCGCGATCCGCTCCATTCGGTGGGGAGCGAGCTGGCCGAGGTGCCGGGAAGTCCCTCGATCGCGGCCACGCTCTGGCTCGCGACCCACGCGATCCGTGTCGCGAGGAAGACGCAGGACCTCGACGCGGCGCGGACGCTCCTCCTCTGGTGCGCGGCGCGCGCGGAAGGATGGAGCGGGCTTCCCGAACAGCTCCATCCGTATCGTGGCGAGACCAGGTCCGCGTGCCCGTCGCTCCTCGCGCACACGTGGCTCGTCGGGACCGTGGCGGACTACGCGGAGCGGCTCCGGATCCTCAAGCGCTGCGACCGATGCGGGGCGCCCGCCTCGAGCGGGCGCGGGAGGCGCGGGCTCGCGCTCCCGGATCCGCTAACGCCAGGTCTCGTCGCTCACGCGCAGGGATAGGCCGAGCCGGAAGAAGGTCTCGGTCGCGCCCAGCTCCTCCTTCTTTCCGCGCTGGCCTCCCTCGAGGCTGACGTCGATCGCGCCGCCGCCGTCCTTCGTGCGGAGGCCGCTTCCGATCGAGACGGCCCACTCGTCCACCTTGGCGCTGCCGTTCACGACGTCGAGCTGCCCCGCGGGAGGCAGGAGATCCGGCCAGTTGAGAACGGTGCCTCCGATCCGGAGCGGCAGCCGCCCGAGCGTGCTCCCCGAGCCCGGATTCCCCGCGCGCTCGAACCCGAGCGAGTAGCGGACGAGGGGCCGGAAGGCGACGAGATCGCTCGGGAGCGCGTCTTCCTCCCAGTTCTGGCGCCGGTACTGGCCGACGATCCGTCCGCGGCCTCCGGGCGAGAGCTGGAAGCCGGCCGCGAAGCCGTCCGGGATCCGGAGCGGAATTCCCACGGTCCGGAGGTCGGACGCCGCCGTGCGCTCGCGCTGGGTGAGCGTGAGCCGCCGGCCGGTCTCGTACGCGGCGCCGATCGCCCACCGCGGGCGAACGTACTGCGCGCCGAAGCGCCAGCGTCCCAGACGGTCCCAGGTGATGTCGATCGTGTCGCGCGCGGTCTCGAGCCCGGGATCGGCGAAGTCGCGCTCCCACTCCTCGTGGAAGCTCCCTCCGATCACCTCGAAGTCGACGCCCGCGCGAAGGGCGGGGCCGAGCCGCTTCGCGAGAGTGGCGCGCGCGAACGTGATGCCTCCACGGCCCTCCACCTCGACGAGCGAGCGGGTCCCCGTGCTCTCCGGACGCTCGAGCCCGAACTGCCCGTTCGTTCCGTGGAGGAAGCTCCCGCCCAGGATCCACGAGCCGGGAAGACGCACCACGAGACGCACCGACGGGAACGTCGTCTCGTTCGCGCTCTCGTCGCCGTAGTTCACCGTCGAGACGGATCGTCGGGCCGCGAGCAGCGTGGCCTCGAGGACGAGATGCTGGGCCTCGGCGATGGACGCGGGATTCACGAGCGAGAAGTCAGAGGCGCCATGCTCGGCGGCTCCCGCGCCGCCGAGCGCGCGAAGCCGCGCGTTCTCCTCGAGCGAGGGCTCGCCGATTCCGCCCGAGGAGAAGACGGAGTTGGCGCGCGCGGACCCGGGGAGCGCGAGGAGCGGCGCCACGGCGAGGACGGCGAGGACGAGAACGAGGCGCGCCATCAGAATCGCGCCGGCGGCGGGCTGGTCCAGCTCACACGAAGCTGGGGCGCCGCGCCGGACTCCCGCGAGCGGATCCGGATCGCCGAGCTGATGTCCGCGCCCACCAAGATGTACTCGGTCGAGGCCGTCGGCAGCTCGCGCCACTGGGTGAACGAGACCAGGATTCCCTGGTTGGTCGTGGAATCCGCGGCCCATCCGCGCATCCAGGCGAGGGGAATCGGGACCACGAGCGTGGTATCGGTGGCGGGATCCACCTTGAAGAAGCGAAGCGCGGGAATCGCCGTCCCCGCGCTCAGCCCGGCGGTGTCGGTCGCCGACTCGGCCCACGACGCGCCGACGCGGTAGACGTCCACGTCCAGGTAGGTACGGCCCGTCGCGAACCCATTGTCCTCGAGAGCGTCCTCCACACCGTTCAGGTGGAGCACCCACGCGGCTTCGTTCAGCGAGTAGCCGGCGGGGATCGGCGGCACGGCGGCGCGCAAGGCGACCATCGTTTCGTACCGCCCTCCAAGGAGGAGCGCGGTCTCCGCGCCCGTCGGCGCGGGCGCGAGCGGCGTTCGCGTGTACGAGTCGAAGGTCGCGCGCGAGGACACGGTGACGAACGTCGTCGGAGCGGCGGAGGGGTGGTACTTGACGTTGAAGGTCCCCGCGCCCGCCTGGAACCCCGCGACGCCTCCCCCGAAGGGCGCGCGGAGAACGAAGGCCGGCGTGGGCAACCCGAGGATCCGCCTCGCCTCCCAGCTCCGCATCGAATCGATCACCGACTCGGTGAGATCGATCCGGAGCGTTCCCCGGTCGTACGTCACCGAGAAGGTGGGAATCGCGGAACCGCCCGCGCTGTCGGCCAGCTCGATGGTGAACGTGCCGTTGCCCCGGATGAAGGTCGGGTCGTTCGGGATGGAGAAGTAGACGGAGTCGTAGACGGCGGTCGTGTCGGTGGGGAGGCTCCAGTTCAGGACTCGAAGGTAGGACTCCGCCTGGTAACCGCCTTCCACACCGACCAGAAGCGTCTTCCCGAAGTTCCGCTGCCCGACCCCCACGTACGTGTCCCGGTCCGCATCGAGCACCGAGCGGTTGGTCGCGCCGACTTCCTCCTGGCCGCGGAGGAACCGCTCGTTCGACACGATCCGGTCCACGTCCTTGGAGCAGCCCGTGAGGAGCGACAGGAACAGGGCGAGGGGCAGGATTCCTAGACGGCGGGACGGGCGCACGGTGGCCGATGATATCCCCTTGGGGCGTCGAAAACTAGCGGGAAGCTCGTCCTGAAAAACCCGCCTCGCGCGGCTCCAGTTCCCCGCGACCCCTGCCGATACATCCGTCGATTCCGGACCGTCACGTCCCTGGGGGTGCTCGTGCCGATTTCCTCGAAGGAACCCGCCGCCGGCCGCCGGCCGCCGGCGGTCGTGCCCGGCCGCTCCGAGCTCGCGCAACGTGCCGTGCTCGACTCCGTGGTCGGAGCTTCGATCGCCGGCTTCTGCGTCGTCCTGGGAGCGGTGGGCCTCGGAATCCCGTGGGCGGCCGCCCCCGGCCTCCTTCTCACCGCGGGCGTCGCGTGGTCCCGCCACCGCTCCCGCGTCCAGGAAGTCGAGCGCACCTCGGCGCGGGAAGCGGAGGTCAGCATCTACCGCGTCGCCGAGCGCCTGCAGCGCGCCGATCGGGAGGAGGAGCTCGTACGGCAGGCGCTGGACGCGATCGGCGAGGCCATGGGCATCGAGCGGTGGGCGTTCTTCGGGCACCCCGAGGGACGCGGAGCGTTCTCCCTCCTCGCCTCGCGGGGGTTCGACGAGGCCGCGGCTGACGAGCTGGCGCCGGACCCGGTCGCGCCGGACGCGGCCTCTCCCGCGAGCCGGGCCGCGTGGCATCGCGAACGTCAGACGATCCAGGAGGACGACCCTCCCGTCACGTGGACGTTCCAGGGCGCGCGCGAGTCGCGTGTCGTCTCCATGCCGCTTCCGGACGGCGAGGAGTCCGCGGGCGTGCTCCAGTGCATCGTCCCGGCGGCGCGGAAGCTCTCCTCGGAGCAGCGGGCGCTCCTCCGCTGGATGGCCTCGCAGCTCTCGTCGGGACTGAAGAGGCTCCGGCTCGAGCGGCGCGACCAGCTCCTCGCGTCCTATCTCCTCTCGAGCGGAGAGATCCTCCTCGGGACGGACCGGAACGGAACGATCACGCACGCGAACGCCGCGGCCGAGCGCGCGCTCGGCGTGACGCCCGGCGCGCTCGTGGGCGAGCCGCTGGACGAGTGGGCCTGCCCCGACGTGGTGGACGACCGAGTCTCGCTCTTCGAGCGGGCCCGATCCGCCGGGTCGTTCGAGGGGGACGTGTGGATCCGGCGGAGCGACGGCTCCCGCTTCCCGCTCGAGGCCAGGGTCTCGCCCGCCTCGGACCGGCGCGGCACGCTCACCGGGATGGTCCTCGTCGGGCGGGACGCGACGGACCGCCGGGGTCTCGAGACCGAGCGGCAGCGCCGCTCCGAGGAGCTCTCGCGGGTCAACGAGGAGCTCCAGCGACTGAACCGGGAGCTTCAAGAGTCGCAGCGGCTCCAGAACGACTTCCTCGCGAACACGTCCCACGAGCTCCGCACCCCGCTCAACGCCGTGATCGGGTTCGCGACGCTCTTGGAATCGGGAACCGACCGCTCGTCCGACGAGCGGCGCGAGTTCGCGCGCTCGATCCGGGACGCGGCGCAGCACCTCCTCGCGGTGATCAACGACCTCCTCGACCTCTCGAAGGCGGCGGCCGGACGGTTCCGCCTCCAGCTCGCCTGGGGAGACCTGAGGCCGGCGATCGAGGGGGCCTGTGCCGCGGTGATGCCGCTCGCGCGCTCGAAGGGGCTCCGCCTCGAGATGGACCTCCCCGCCGATCCCCTCGAGGCGGCGGTGGATCCGGCGCGACTCCGGCAGGTGCTCCTGAATGTGCTCGGGAACGCGGTGAAGTTCACCGATAACGGGACCGTGCGGGTCCGTGCCTGGCACGACGCCCAGAGCCAGGAGACGCGGATTCGCGTCGAGGACACCGGGATCGGGATCGGGTCCGAGGTGATGCCGCGGCTCTTCACGAAGTTCGCCCAGGCGGATCCCTCGTACCACCGGCGGCACCGCGGGACCGGTCTCGGGCTCGCGATCAGCCGCGTTCTCGCGGAGAACATGGGCGGCACGATCCGGGTCGCGAGCGACGGCCCGGGGCGGGGGACGCGGGTGGACCTCGCGTTTCCGGCGCCGCTCGGCGCCGCGGATCTCATGGAGAAGCCCTGATGCGAATCCTGATCGTCGAGGACGACGCGATGAACGCGAAGCTCTTCGACGTGATCCTCACGCGGAAGGCGGGGTTCCAGGTGGAGATCACCGAGGACCCCGAGCGGGTGCGCGTCCGCGCGCGCGAGGGGTCGGTGGACGTGATCATCCTCGACGTGTCCCTGTCGAACTCGACGTGGCACGGCGTGCCCGTGGACGGGCTCGAGATCTGCCGCCGGCTGAAGCGCGACCCCGAAACCGCGGCGGTTCCCGTGCTCCTCGCGACCGCGCACGCGATGAAGGGCGCGAGGGAGAAGTTCCTGTCCGATTCCGGAGCGGACGACTACGTCTCGAAGCCGATCGTCAGCGCGGACGAGCTGATCGACACGATTCGCGCGCTGGCGCGGAAGGGGGTCCATGGCACCGCATCTCCTCCTCGTTGACGACGAGGCGCACAACCGCAAGCTCCTGCGCATGGTCCTCCGCCAGGGGGACTACGAGTTCACCGAGGCGGACAACGGCGACCAGGCGATCGAGGCGCTCGAGCGGACGGCGATCCACCTCGTGCTGCTCGATCTCATGATGCCGTCGCCGAACGGCTTCGACGTGCTGCTCGCGATGCGAAAGGACGAGCGCTGGAAGGAAATTCCGGTGATCGTGGCGAGCGCGTCGACGGCCCCCGAAGACGTGGAGCGGAGCCTCATGCTGGGCGCCTCCGACTATTTCATGAAGCCCCTCACCGAGTGGGACATCCGCTTCCAGCTTCCGATCAAGGTTCGGAACGCGCTCGCGGCGCAGCGCGCCTCCGACGAGCGCCTCCGGGCGGAGCGGATGAAGGCGGTCTCGGCGATGGCGGTCGCGCTGAACCACGAGATCAACAATCCGCTGCAAGTGATCCAGGGGAACGCGCAGCTCCTCTACGTGCACCCCGGGCTCTCCCCCGAATCGCGGGAGAAGGTCGCCCGCATCCGGGCGGCCACGGAGACGATCGCCGGGCTCACGCACCGGATCGCGGCGCTCCGGGACGTGGTGACCGTGGAGTATCCCGCGGGCAACCGCACGACGGTCCCGATGGTGAATCTGAAGTCGCCGGCAGGCGGCGCCGGGCCCGACGCGGGAAGCGCGGCGGCGGGCGGCGAGGCGGCGGCAAACGGCGCGGACCGGACGGACGGGAACGCGCCGGGTACCGCGTCGGGAGGGCCTGCGAACGGTTCTGCGGGAGGAGCGAAGGCCGAGGCGGACTAGCGGAAGCGGATCGCGGCCGTCGCGATCAGGTCACCACTCCGAACGTCGGGTAGATCCAGTCGTAGATCAGGAAGTTGATGCGGCCGATCAGGAGCGCCACGCGCCCCATCACCGTGAACCCGAACGCCGCTCCGAACGAGACCATCAGGAACCAGATCCCCACCCGCGAGACACGCTGCGTCACCGGCCCCTGCTCTCTCGAGAAGAAGAAGTAGATCAGGACGCTGTACGTTCCCACGATCGCCATGAGCGCGAGGAGGCCGGGCGAGTTGAGGAATGCCCAGACGCTCTGGAAGGACCATCCCTGGTCGAGCGGCTGGATCGTGCGCCCCATCTGGGGCAGCACCTCGCCGTGGATCTTCCGCGTGAACTCGACGCCGATGTAGTACGCCACGTACACCGCGAGTCCGTACCGCGCGACCCATCCCACCCGAGGCACGTAACGCATGTAGAGGAGCGCGCCCAGCACGCCGGCGATCAGGAGGTCGTTGTTCTTTGCGAAATCCGTGGCGAGCGGCTCGATGAGGTTCGGACGGAGCGTCTGATCGAGCACGATCCCCACGTAGTACCCGAGCGACACGCCGGCGAAGAGGCTCTCCGCGGTGCGGAACACCGGGTTGTCGCGGTAGAGGAACGACAGGACGGCCAGCGTGAGGAGCGCCGCGAGCCAGGTTCCGATCGGGTCGGTCATCGACCTCCCTCCTTCGCTTCACGCATGCGGAAGAGGAAGAACGCGACGTTCCCGATCAGGATGAAGAGGATGATCACCAGGTGGATGCCGGTCTGGGCGTCCATTCCCTTCGTGGCCGTGAAGAGCTTGGTCGCGCCGTACAGCTCGGCCAGGTCGGGGCGGTTCTTGATCAGGAGCTGCTCGTACTCCGCCGCGCCCTTCATCCCGCCCAGCATTCCCTTGAGCTGCCCCGAGCTCAGGAACGCGTAGTACTTGGGAGCGCTCACGGCCGTCGGGCCGATGATCACCGGCGTCCCGAACTGGGAGTTCACGAGCGTGATCCAGTACTCGCCGATGAGCCCCGTCGCGGCGGTGAAGACGACCTTCACCTCCTTGATCGACTTGATGCCCAGCGTGTGCCCCACCACCATGCCGTCTTCCCGCTTCGAGGGGGTGGCGCCGAACATGGGGAACTCGCTCAGGTTCCGGCCGTTCACGTCCGTGGGGAACGCGTCGGCGATGTTCGCTCCCAGCGTCCGCATCACCGCTTCGGCGCCGTCCTTGTAACCCAGATTGATGTAGTCGACCCCGTACTGCTTGTTCGGGAACTCCGCCGCCACCCGTGCCATGGAGTTGTTCGCGAGCCCCAGCCCGCCGAGCGGATAGAGCGCGCACACGATGACCTTCAGGTCCTTGCTCAGGCAGTGGCGCATGAACCCTTCCGCCATCGGGTCGTTCTCCGGAGCGGACGAGGGGCCGTAATCGAAGGAGAGCCAGACGTAGTCACCGGGCCTCAGGCTCTCGATGTAGTCGTACGCCGCCTGGGTCGGAGCGGTGGTCGAAACCGGAAGCCCGAGCGGGACCAGGATGGGAACCGTGACGCTCAGCGCGACGAAGAGGAAGATCAGCCGCCGGTCCACGTGGAGGAGCCTGTCGAGGAAGGTCGGGCTGCCGCGTGCCACGCTACTCCCCCTTCTCCAGGCCGAGGTACGACCGCTCGATCCCGAGGATCACTCGGATGGCCATGGCCGCGGCGCCCAGCGCCGCCCCGATGATGATGCCCGCCTGCGCCGCGCTGTTCGGCACGTTCATGATCCACTCGGTGAGAAGTCCCAGGGTCCTGCTGCCTTGCGCCGCGGCCGGCTGGAGGCCCGGGAAGGGCGCCGTGAGGAACTCGAGGAGCGGCACGCGTCCCATCATCACGAGAACTCCGGCGATCAGGAGGATCGTCGCCTCGGTGTTGCGCGCGCGGAACGCCCGGAACGCGGCGCTCGCCATGAAGACCGCGAGGAGCGCGAAGATGGTGGCCTGTAGCGGGCGAAACGCGTTGTCCTCGATCCACTTGAACGGGGTCGAAGTGCCGTCCTGACGGAAGCCGATCCCCTCACCCGTCACGGCGCCGTAGATGCCGAGCGCGCCGGTCACGAAGAGGCCGAACAGGAGCACGACGGAGTAGGGCCAGCCCTTCTCCCGCCGCGCCGCCCGGCGCGAGCTGTTCTGGATCACGTTCACGATGCCGAGAGGCAGCGCGAACCCGGCGACGATGATCAGGTACTTGTCGAGCCGCGGACTCATGCCGATATCGGGGTCGGCCAGGAATACCTTGGGGATGTAGATCGAGAGGATCGGGATGATTCCCGCGAGGAAGGCGAGGACGAGCGGCACCTGGCGGCGCATGGCGGGGGCGCGAAGCCCCAGGAGGAAGCCGACGATGGGCAGGACGCCGAAGAAGATCCACAGGATGACGATTCCGGGCTGGATGTTCATTGCGTCCTCAGCACGGTGGCGAACCAGTTGTTCCCGAGCGTGGCGGCCACGATCCCGACGAGCCCGAAGAGGAGGAGGAGCGCCTTGCCGATGTCCTGCCCTCGGATCGAGCCGAGGAGCACCGGCTCGCGCGAGAGGTACGCGCCCGCGGCGTAGAGCTCCTCACCGATGAGCGTGTAGTCACAGGCGGCCACGAAGAACGGGAGCTGGGACGGATCCGCCGTTCCGGCGATCTGGATGGCGCCGGTCGACTGGCCGGTCTCGGCGAGGATGAGCGACTCGGCGAAGAAGTGCCCGATCAGGAAGTTCGCGGCGGGTCTCTCGCGCACCATGCGTCCGGAGACCGCGGCGGTGTACGCGAACTGGTCGTAGGTGACGTAGTTGACCATCTCCTCGCGGAAGAGGTCCGGACGCCCCTCGGCGAGGTACGCGGCCCGCACCGTCTCGCGGGCGCTCACGAACGTGAACGGATCGCGGTTCGGGCAGTCGAGGTCGGTGCCATACCGCGCGCTGGCGCGGGCGACGTGTCCGAGGATGGCGAGCGAGGCGATCGTCTGGATGTCGCTCACGCTCTGGATCCCCGGCACGTAGATCACCTTCCGCCCCAGCTCGGTCGCACGGCCGATCGCCTCGTCCACCGCGTTGAGCCCGGCGATGCGCCGGATGAAGAGCGGCTTCCCGGAGCGCGCCATCTGGATCGAGCCGAGAACGAGCGCGGTGAAGAGAACGGCGGCGATGAAGGAGTTCGTCCGCTCGGACCGGAACCAGTTGTCATGGGAGCGGACCGGATCGCTCACGACGGCGGGGCCGGTCGGCGTCGCGGGCGTCGCGGTCGCTCCCGCCGCCGTCGTGTCGGCCGCGGCCGTCGTGTCCGTTGGGGCCGTCGCGGTGTCCGAAGCCGCCGTGGAGGGCTCTGCTCCCGCCGCCACCGCCCGAAGCTCGTACCGGTAGACCTTCGCGTCGTCGGTGGTCGCGTCCACGTACCGTTCCGTTCCGGCGGGAACCGTGGAGAGCGTCGTCCACTCGTACGCGGGAGGCTCGGAGCGCCGGACCTCGAAGGACACTCCCGCGGGAACGCCCGCCGGATCCTTCCAGGTCAGGAGCACCGCCTTGCCGCCGTCTCCGGGCCGGTCCTTCGCGAGGAACGCGGTGGGAACGGGCAGGTCACCCGCCGGGGGAATGGGTGTGCCGGGTTGAGCGGCCCCGGGAATGGCCGCCGCGTGGCAAAGCGCGAAGAGGACCAGCGCTGCCGCGAATCGCACGATGGCGGAGCCTAGGCGACGGCTCCGGCGGGTGTCAACGCGGTTTTCGCCCCCGGATCCTCAAAATGGGCCAGACGTACACCGAGAGGGCGGGCCAGCGCTCGCACCAGAACCGGAGGAAGTCCTTGATCCATTGGCGCGGATGCACCTCGATTCCCCGGCTGAAGAAGGCGGGCAAGAGCTCGGGCGTGAGCCCGGCGTCGCGGAACTTTTGCATGAGCCAGTAGGGGTTGAGCTCCCTCTCGGGATACTGGCCGTCGCGGGGATCCCGGTACGGGAACTCGGGCCGGCTTCGGATCGTCCCCGTCCTCAGGAACTCCTCGACGCCGGCCGCGACCTGGTTCCCCACCATCCCGCGGGTCTCCCGAACCGCTTCGAGGAGCTGATTCGTGGAAAGGTTGGGAAAGCGCTCGCCCACCATCGCGCGCCGCGCGGCGAAGTACGGACCGTCCGGCTCCCGCTCCATGCCCTTCCAGCCCGCCCGACGCCGAGCGCGCGCCGGGAAGTAGAGGGAGTTGTTCTCATCGCTCAGGAAGAAGATCCCTCCCGGGCGGAGGAGCCGGTGCGCCTCGAACAGGAATCCCTCGAGATCGCGCACGTGCGAGATCACGCAGTTCGCCATGACCCCGTCGAACGAGGCGCTCGGGAGCTCCATCGAGATGCCGTCTCCGTAGCGCGCCTCGAAGTGCGTGACGGGCGGATCCAGGCGCTGCGCGAGGTAGTTCCCGACGGCCACCATGTCGTGGTCGATCTCGGTGGCGAGCACGCGGCGCGCGCCGTAGATCGCGACGAGTAGCGCCTCGATCCCGAATCCCGCGCCCAGGTCCAGCACGTCCTTCCCGTCGGCCTCGAGATAGCGATACATGTCGTGGCCCTTCTG
>DASTBC010000086.1 GCA_035712245.1 Candidatus Eisenbacteria bacterium | reverse complement strand
GCGCCGAGATCATCATGGTGCGGCACGGGGTGGGGTGAGGTCCTTCCGGATACATCGTAACGCACATCGGCGCCCCGGCCGTTCTGGCCCAGGGCGCCGATGACCCGCCCAGTGATCCACCCCTGTCTAGGGTATCTGGAGAACCTTCAAACTCGGCCTTCGCCTACGAGGCGGGGTTCTTCAGATGGAAGCGTACGACCCGGATGTCCGGGTCCCTGGGGCCCGACAGGACGGCCTCGAGGGCAAGGGGCAATGTCGTGGAGAGCGGCGGCTCAGGGTGGAGGGATGGAGCGGTCTCCGCCGTCCCGCGTGTCACCGTGGCCTCCGGGCCCAGGCCTTCGGTGAGCCTCGCTTCTCCGGGGGGAATCGCGTGAGGGAGAACATTCACCGCCATCTCCAGATCGGCCCGATACTTCCGCATGGCGACCAGGATGAATTCCTCGTCTCCGCCTGCGCTCGACACCCGCCAGCTGACCGTGACCCCCTTGTGCTGCCCTGGGAGTCGGTGCGACTTCAGCGGTGCGAGCGGGTTCGGCCGGTCGAAACCCGGAAGGGGGTGGAGCACGAACACCGAACCCGCCTGGTCACGGTTGATCACGTACGTCCATACGGGTTCGTCGGAACGGACTTCCAGGAACACGCCGTCACCGGGACGGATCTCGTCGCCACTCCGAAGCGGGGCGACTCCTTCCGGGCGCTCACGCATCAGAGATGCCTCGATCTGGAGTTCACTTCGCCGTTCGGAACGGGCCGGGCTCCGGTCGCCGCCGTAGGGTGGCAGCGAGTCAATCACGACGAACGCGAGAACCGTCGCGGCCATGGAGACAACGAGGCGTGGGCTAGGCGGGTGGTGCGAAGGGAAGTGCCTTCGGAGGCCATCTGCGAGGGCGTGCTCCATGCGGACCGCGCTCGCGAATCGGTTGGACGGCTCGGGCTCGATCGCGCGATCCACGACCGACGCGAACCAAGTCGGGATCGAAGGTCGAAGCTCCCGCACCAGCGTGCGCTCCCCTCGCGAATGCTTCTCGGCGAGATGCTCGTAGGAGCGTCCCTCCACCGGGAACCGCCCGGTGACGAGGCGGAACAGGAGCACGCCGGTGCTATAGATGTCCGTGGCGGCGGTGGCCTTGTCGCCACGCAGCCGCTCCGGTGCGGCTGTCTGGGGAGTTCCGTACACGCGGTCTTCCACAGCGTTGGGATCGGTAGCGGACGCCGAACTGAAGTCCATGAGAACGACCCTTCCGCCCTCTTCCCGCATCACGTTGGTCGTCTTCACGTCGCCATGCGCCATGCCGAAGGCGTGGACCTCCGCCAGCGCGGAGCAGATCTGAAGGCCGATGCGTGCAGCCTCATCGGCGTCGAACGCTCCGTTCTCGTTCAGAATGGTTTCCAGCGTCTTTCCGCGGATCAGCTCCATCCAGATCCCGGCACGGCGGTCGTGCACATCGGCGCCGTAGATGGCGACGACGTTCCGATGGCGGATGCGCACTGCCTGTCGTGCCTCGTCCAGGCAACGTTGGAGTGAGGAGCGACGGCCCGGCGAGAGATCCTCCTGAAACAGCTTCAGCGCGACCTCGATCTGGAGATGGGGATCGTACGCGCGGTACACCTCGCCGACCGAACCGCGCGCGATCCCTTCGATGAGCTGCAGGTGCCCCCAAGCTCCGATGGGGCTCAGGGGAGGCGGACTGGGGCGCACCGGCCGTTGGGCGCGAAGAAGGCGCTCCATTTCCTTGAGGCCCTCGACCGCTTCCGAGGTCCCGGGGTGGTCGCGCTCGACGGCATTCCAGTCGATCGTCACGCCGTCCGCGATCTGGGCCGCCACGTCCATCAGACCGGGATCGAGGAATGGCTCGGGGCCGTCCTCCTGCTGTCCGTCGCCCGAATTCCGCTCAGTGGGCACGAGACCTGCCCAACAGTTGCGCCAGCCGCACGATCGCCCGCGAGACGCGCATGCGGGCCGTGTTCGCATCCAGGTCGAGAAACCGGCCAATCTCGTTGTAGGTGAATCCCATCTCGAACAACACGATTGCCTCTTGCTGCCCCGAGCTCAGCTTCGGGAGCGCCTTCTCGTACCGTTCGTAGAGCTCGCTCCCGATCGCGATCTGGAGCGGCGATGGATCCGGGGACACGAGATCGTACGCGAGTTCCTCGGTAGCCGGCCTGCGGTTCGCCTTGCGGATCGCTCCGCGGATCTCGTTCGACACGATGGTGCGCAGGAACATGTGAAACGAGTCCCGGTAGCGATTCTCGAACCGCCTCACATGCTTGAATGCGTTCATCAGGGCAACCTGCACGATGTCTTGCGTCTCGTAGAGTCCCCGGGCGCGGGCTGGGAGCCTGCCGTGGGCCCACCGTCTCAGGGCCGGATAGTACCGGCCGAAGAGAATGTTCTCAGCCCGTTGGTCGCCGGCACGGACCTTCGCGAGCAGGTCCTCCGTGCGATCCCACCCAGGGTCGTCCTGTGGCGCTGTGGCGGCTCTCATTTCCAGTCTCCCGCCGCGACGAACGCGCCCCAGTAGAACGGATGCGTGGAGCGCGTGGACGCGCGTCTGCTCGCGAGTACGTCACGGCATGCTTTCCGTAGAGACGCGGCCGTCTCCCTCCCTCGAAGGAGCCTCTCCTCGTAGAGGGCCTTCATCCACTCGCGAGTGGCCCGATCCTCCACGGACCACAGACTCATGATTGTGGTTCTCGCACCGGCAAGATGGAAGGAGCGGCGCAGCCCGACGACACCTTCGCCGGGCCGAATCGAGCCACGGCCGCTCTCGCAGGCGGAGATCACCACCCACTCCACGCCCGAGAGGTCCATCGCCGCGATCTCCTCCGCGGTGAGGATCCCGTCCTCCTCGTCGGGGCCGACGCTGCTCCGTCGGTTGGCCCCCGCCAGGGCAAGTCCGGAGAGGAGGAGCGAATTGGAATGGAACAGGACCACGCGGCGGGGTTTGGCGAACGAGGAGGGAACGGATGGGGTGGGAGCGCCGACGGGAGCCCAGACTCCGAACCCGCGCTCCCCTTCCCGTGAGGGCTCGCACGCACCGTCCAGGATGAACCCGTGGGTCGCAAGGTGCACGACGCGCTTCCCCGGTGCCATCGTCTTCACCGCGTCCTCCGATGCCGCACGACCTCGGAGCACCTGAATGTCGTTCGAGTGCGGAGCGTTCTCGGCGCTCTTCCACAGAAGCGCGATGTCGTCCACCTCGCGCTGCGAGCCCCAGATGGGAACGAACTCGACATTCTCGAACTTGTCGCATGGAACACGCGGTCCTCGATACACGCCCGACACGTTCGCCTTGAAGGCCACCCCGGAGGTGGATTCGGAGATCTGGTGCAAGCGTTTCGCGTCGAAGTCGGCTCCGCCCAGAGCGAGAAGCCCCGCCCCGCGTTCGGCGGGGAGTCCCGTCGCGGGAACGAGATCCCGTTCGGCCGTGAGCATGTGAAGTAGCACCGGCTCCTCCGCGAGGAACTCGTGCATCTTCCCCGGCAGGGCGCCAAAGCTCACGGCACAGAGGGCACCGTCCGGCACGATGAAGACGTAGTCCGCGTGAGGCGCTCGCTCGAGCACGGGATCCAACACCGCGCCTCGTAGCCGCTTCCCCGCCGCGCGACAACGACGCTCGGCCGCCTGCCGTGCCTTGGCGTTTCCGGGAGGGGGAGACCCAGCTTCGGTGAGCCATGAGGTGACAAGGTTGTCGAGCTCCGTCTTTGCGCCGAGCGGTATGAGGGACGGGACCGTGTCACCGGCTGCGAGCACGAACGCAACATACCGAGGGGGCCCGAACGGCGGCGGTGGAATCCTGTCGTTCCCCGGCATCGTCCGAAACTTCGCTCGCGCGTCGAGAAAGCCACCGCGATCGACGGTGACGTAGGAAACGAGAACCGCCCCTGGAGGAAGAGCAGCCGCAACGTCTCCGAGACGGATTTCGTCACGTCCCACGAGAGCGGAGTACGCCGGGTCCATCGCACCGAGTGCGCGCTCGATCCGATCCCGTTCCCGGCGCGCATCCTCGACGTGCCTCGCATGGACATCCGACGCGGTTGCAGCAGTCGGTCCCGTGCGGAGCTCCAGCGACGCGAGCTTCCGGCTCGCGTTCACGAATTCACTTTGAAGACGCTGCAGCTCGGGCGTGTTGGACTGACGCATCGCATGGAGCCTTCGGGCGGTCTCTTCGAGCACGAGTCCCCGGCTTCGGATCACCGCGTCGAGTGCCCGCGCCGGCCCGTCCGGTACGGAGAGGCCCCCGTCCCGCGCGAGCGCTGTGATCGTTCCGACGAGGGCGCCGAGCGATTGCGAGTAGGTCAGAGACTCCCGTTCCGGGAGCTGCCACAGGGATCGCCTCATGTACGGAACCTGCAGGTCCAGGACGTCCGTCGCGACCCGGAATGCGCTCGCACGATCCCCGCGCTCCTCGTGCACGAGCGCGAGAGCGTGCGAGACCAAATACGTCTGGGGGTGGCCCGCTCCGTAGGTGCTCGCGAGCGCCTGGAGTGCGAGCTCCCGATCGCGCTGCGCTTCCTCGAGCTTTCCGGCGTACTGGTACGCGGTCCCGCGTTGGATGAGCGCGTTCGCCACCCAGAAGCGTCCGTCTCCCTCGATTCCTTGGAGCGCCGCCATCGCCTGCTCGAAGTAGCCGACAGCCTGCATCAGATGCCCGCGCGACATCTCGATCTCCCCAATGCGCTTCAGGCAATCACCCGTGGAGGCGACGGGGGGCCGGCTCTTCTCGAAGATGGCGAGCGCTTCACGGGCCATGGCCTCGGCGCGGTCGAATTGCTCCGTGACGTGGAGCGCGTTCGCCATGGAGAGTTTGGAGATCGCGATCTCGACGTGACCGGGCGGATAGGTGCTCTCGTACTCTTTGAGCGCCTCTTCAAAGTAGGTCCGCCCTTCCTGTGGCCAGCCGTTCCAGAGGAGCACCGAGCCGAGGTTTCGGAGCGCGGCACCCAGGGCAGAGCCCTTCGTTCCCAGACGCCGGTGCAGGGCCAGGGACTCCTCGAGCAACGTGCGCGCCCGGGCGATGTCACCCATGTGAGCCCGGAACTCTCCCTCCGCTGCGAGCGCTCGCGCGTAGGTCAGAGTCTCGGATCCGATCTCCGCGCGCATGATCGGAATGGCACGGTCGAAGTACGACTCCACGCGCTCGTACTCCGAGAGACGGATCAGATTCACGGCGGCCACGATGTACGTCGCGGCGAGCTCTGGATGGTTGGGTCGCAGTGCCGTTTCCAGGATGCGAATGGCCTCGTCATATGCGGACGCGGCATCCGTGAATCGCCCACCGAAACGTAGGTTCGCGGCCTTGCGGCGCAGGAGACTCGCGAGCATGGGATGCGACGGGCCCAGGACGCGGCGACCGAGATCGAGCCCGCGATCCGCGATCGCCACCGAGCTGTCGAGCCGTCCCTCGAGCCATGCGCGATTCGCCTGCGCGACAAAGCTGCCGAGGAGAGCGGGGTGATCGGAACCGAGGAGACGTACACGCTCGATTCGAGCTTCTTCCAGGGTCGCCCACCCGAGCGAGTCGCGATCCGTCCAGACGAGCGCGTTGCCGAGCTCGAAGAGCGCACGCGTCGAGTCCGGTTCACCTCCGGGGTCGGTCAGGGCTCCGTGCGTGCGCGCGCGCACGAGAAGCGGGACCGCTTCATCCTGACGGTCGAGGTCCTCGACGAGTCTTCCCTGTGTGAGGAGGCAGCGGCCGAGAAGCGGCCCGACGTCGTCAGCCCGGCGTTCGCAGATCGAGACCGCACGCGAGACGGCATCGAGGGCGCGTGAACGGCGATTGGTGCCGTTGTACAGGCTGGCGTACGCAGCTGCCTCGAGAGCCGCGGCGAAGCGCAGGGAGTCGACGGGACGAGCGCGCCCCACTGTTGCCACCGCGTCCCAGGCCAGCGACTCCGCGAGCGCGTATCGGCCTGCTTGAACCTCCTCGCGCACATCACGGGCCGGCGATGGACTCGATGCCTCCGCGTGGCTCGCGATCCCGATCGCGACGATCGCGAACGCGATCCAGCCTCGGTATCGGTGCTTCGGTAGGTTGCCGGGCATGGTCTTCCCCCAGGGCCTGCGGGGAGTCAGGTAAGTCCTAGATTCTAAGGGGTCCCTCGATACCTAGTCGAGAACCCGGCGGAGGTGCCGATCTATCCTTCGTGCGCCGCCTGCCCCCCCCCAACACCCGCGCCCTGTACGGCGCCCTCATTCTGTCCGCGCTCCTGGCCGGGTGCTCGGACTCCGACGCCAAGCCGAACACGCCCGCGCCCCAGCCCCGCACCTACCGGATGGGCTTCTCCGGGATTCCGCCTCGGCCGGACCTCGCGCAGGCGATCGCGGCGATCCAGATGTGGACGCCGCGAGCGGACCAGGCGCTCATCCTGAACGAGCCGCCCTGGGACTCGCTCCTCGCGGGAGTCCCCGCGGAGACGCTCCTCCGGCGCGACCAGCTCCAGCTCGCGCAGTACTACCGCGCGCAGGGGCTCCGGATCGTCGTGAGCATCGATCCCACGAACGGCCTCAATCGCGCCAGCGACTCGGAGCCGCTCGTGGAGGCGGGACGAAGCCTCGCGGAGCCCGCGATCCAGCAGCTCTACCGCGACTACGTGGTCGCGGCGGACACCCTGTTGCGGCCGGACGCGATCAGCGTCGCGTCCGAGACCAATCTCGTTCGGCTCGCGGCGACGCCCGACCTCTACCAGGCGCTGGTCCGGAACGCGGCGGACGCGGCGGCGGCGATCCGGGCGGTGGACGCGAACGTGACGATCTTCACGACCGTGCAGGTGGAGACGGCGTGGGGCCGTCTGGGCGGCATGGGCGACTACGAGGGGATCGCGCAGGACCGCGCGGACTTCCCGTTCATCCAGATGCTCGGGCTCTCGTCCTACCCGTATCTCGCGGGATTCGCCGAGCCGGAATCGCTTCCGGTCACCTACTACGAGCGTCTCGTCGAGAGCGCGCCGATCCCGCTGATGGTGATCGAGGGCGGATGGACGAGCGCTTCGCTCGACTCGAGCCTGATCTCCTCGCCCGAGAAGCAGCGGCGGTACCTCGTCCGCCACGCGGAGATCCTGGATCGCGCGCAGGCGGTCGGCGTGTTCCAGCTCACCTTCACGGATCTCGATCCCACGTTCTTCCCACCCGGGACGATCCTCCCCTTCTTCGCGCACCTCGGGCTCGTGGACGCGGATCTGAATCCGAAGCCCGCGCTCGCCGCGTGGGACGCGGTGTTCGCGAGGCCGCTCCACGAAACGGCCCCGGCCGCGGCGCCGCGGCCCAGGCCACGGGACCGCGCCTCGCGTCCCTAGCGCTACCGCTCCATCCAGCGCACCGTCACCCCGATCGCGCGGCCGGGACTCGGAAACGCGACCGGATCGGGACGCTCGTAGTACTCCTGATCGAGCACGTTCTCCACGCTCGCTCCGAGCGTGACCGGACCCAGGACGGCGCTCGCCCGCAGGTCGAGCACGCCGTAGCCCGGAATGGGCCGCTCCCCTTCGCCCACGCGCTCGTGGTCGAGCGCAACCCTCCACGCGAGCGACGCCGAGGCGGCCGACCGGCTCCAGCCTAGCTCGAGCCTTCCGCGCGTGGGGGGCGCGTCGGCGAGCGGCGCCCCGTCCTCGTCCCAGCCTCGCGTGAGATCCACGAAGACCCGGCCCGTGAACCCCCGATACGGGCGCGCGGTCCCGAGCTCCACGGAGCCGCCGGCCAGGAGTCCGTGGGAGGTGTTGTCGAAGATCAGCGTGTCCGGGTCTCCTCCAGCGCCGGCGGAGCGGAGCCGCGTGCCGATGTATTCGTCCAGCGCGATCCCGAAGAGCGACGCCCTCGCGGCGAGGAGACCGAACGTGGCCTTCGTGCCGAGGTCGGCCTGGTACGAGCGCTCGGGCCTCAAATCCGGGTTCCCCTCGATGTAGCCGGCGGGCCTCCGCCCCGAGAAGAAGAGCTCCGTCACCGTGGGCTCCCGGAACGCGGTCGCGACGTTTCCCATCACGAGAACCCCCGATCCCACGTCCACGGAGACTCCCGCCTGTCCCGTCGGGACGATCCGCCGGACGTCCCGGTCGCTTCCCTCGCGCCAGGTCCCGTCGATGCGGGCCCCGGCGTTCCATCGAGCCGCGCCCGATCGCAGCACACCGTGGGCGAAGAGCCCGGCCTGCCCCACGGACGCGCCGTCCACCCACCGGTCCAGACGGTCCAGGGTCACGGCGCCCGTCGCGTCACGGTCGATCCGGCGCCGATGGATCACCACGTCCGAGCGCGCATCGGCCTGGAGCCCCGCGACCCAGGAGGCCCGCTCGCGGGCGACGGCTCGCGTGAAGAGGCCGCCCCAGTCGACGCTCCGATAGGTGCGCTGCTGCTCGCTCTGGCCGCCGTCGTCCGCGGGCTCGAGCACCTGCGCCTCCCACGCGACCGGGTGCGCGTACCCGCGCGCCTCGTACCGGTTCTCGCCGAACGTGGGCCTCCATCGGAGCGTGGCGAGAAGGTGCTCCTCGCGCGGCACGGAGAAGACCTCGGGCTCGCGCGCGGGACGGCCGATGTTCCTTCCCAGCGAGTAGAACGCCGTGCCCTCGAGATCGCCCCAGGCGAGACGCGCGCGCCCGGTGGCACGCTCGAAGCCGCTGTTCGGCGCCCGTGTGAGGTCGGATCCGCCGGGCTGCGCGCTCGCGGGCAGCGTGTAATCGCCGGCGTCCGTGAAGGCCCCGCTGATCGAGAGGCGCGCGTCGCCCAGCGGGACGGCTCCCGCCGTGGCCGTCCGGAACGACTGGTTCACGCTCGACCAGCCGATCTCCGCCCACGCTCCCGACGTGACGTCCTCGCTCTCGAGGAGCATCACGCCTCCGATCGCGTCCGATCCGTACAGCACCGATCCGGGTCCGCGCACCACTTCCAGGTTCGCGAGCGTCGCGGGATCCACGAACCCCGCCGTGGGGCCGATCTCGCGATCGCTCTGGATCCGCGCCCCGTCGAGGAAGATCACGGTGCGGAATCGAGCCAGGCCGCGGATGGCCGGAGCGGCGTTGTACTCGTCCCGTCCGATCGTGCTCACCTCGGGAGTCTCGCGCGCGCGATCGGCGATCGTGGGAACGGCGCTTCCTTCCCGCAGCTTCGACGCGCCGATCCGCTCGAGGGGGACCGAGAGATCGCCCGACGCGCCGGGACGGCGGAGCGCCGTCACTTCCACCTCGGGGATCGCGTGAGGCATGGGCTCGAGCGTGATCTCGAGGGGGGACGAGGCGTCGGCCGCGGTGAAGAGGCGGCCCCAGTGCCGGTATCCGAGGCGGTGCACGCGAAGCGCGCCCTCGGCGGCGACGCGAACCCGGAACGATCCGTCCTCCCGCGTGAGCGTCGTGGGGCCGCGGACGCCGTCTGGGTAGTGCACCTCGACCGTCGCCCAGGCCACCGCCTCCCCGTCGGGATCCAGCACGCGGCCACTCAGGTCCGCGGGCAGCGCGCCGCCCGCCGGAGCGCCGGAGCCGGCGTCCGCGAGGGCCCTGGAAGAAAGCAGGGCGGACGCGACCCACGCGAGGAACAGGAGCCGCGCGATGTCGCCCGCGCGAGGCGTGAGGCCCGGCGCGCGTCGGCGCCGGGCCCCGTTCCACCGGAAGCGGTCCAAGGGGAGGTACCTACCGGAGAAGGACCGTCTTGACGGTGGACTGATCGCCGTTCGGATGGCGGATGCGGTAGAGGTAGACCCCCTTCGCGAGCTTGGATCCGTCCTCCGAGCGGCCGTTCCACCGCGTGACATGACGGCCGGGTCCGGATACCTGGTCCGTGAGGGTGCGCACGAGTCGTCCGTGCACGGTGAACACCCGGATCAGGACGTGGCCTCCGGTCGCGACGCTGTAGGCGATCGAGCCGGAGGGATCGAACTCGCCGATCGCGGTGGCGTGCTCCGCGTGGGTGGACGCCGGCATCGCGGCCACCATGTTTCCGGAGCCCGCCGGCTCGGTGCGAACCGTGCTGAGGCGGTACTCGGCCGGCGTCGCGCCCTTGTTCTTGATGACGAACACGTACGTGCCGCTGAGGACCGGATCCTTCCGGGTGACCTCGGTCGGGTTGAGCGTGGCGGACGTCGCGAGGACCGCTCCCGCCGGATCGAGAACCGTGAGGTCGAGATTGGCGCCGTCCGTCATTTCGAGAACGCCGGTCAGGAGCTGCGTGGCCGCGCTCGCGACGACGGTGTGCGTCACGACGCCCGGGGCGGCGAGCGTCCCGCCCGGTGCGGTCCCCTGCGCGGTCGTGGAGGTCTCCGTGGGGTCTCCCTCGCCCTCGAGGCTGCCGTTCCGGATCACGATGCCGTCCACGTAGACCATGTCCCGGTTGGACTCGGCGGAGCTGTTCCGCACTTCGAGCCGGAACGTGTGCGAGCCGCCTCCCGTCTGGAAGGAGACGAACTCTCCGAACGAGAGGTCCTTCCGGCCCGAGTTGTCGGGATGCACGGGATCCGACGGAGCGCGCCAGAAGTCCACCATGCCGCGCGAGGTTCCGTCGATGAAGACCTCGGCGGTCCCGCCCCGCGGCCCGCGCGCGATCTGGAGGTCCACGCCGGAACCCTGGAACCGGAACTCGAGATAGGCGCCGCCGTTCGACTTCTTGGCCCCTACGTTCCGGCAATAGCTTCCCTGCGTCGCGCCCCCGTCCTCGATGTCGTGCCAGCCGCCATTGCGCGAGATTCTGGTGTCGTGGCACTCGGCGCGCGTCAGGACCGTGGCGTCCCGGAGCGGGCGGCGGGTCGTCTTCGTGAAGAAGGTGATCGCGCCCGTGCTCCGAGGATCGACTCCGTCGATGATCGTCCCGGTGTAGGCGAGGTTGGCGAAGCCGTCGTGGTCGAGCGTCAGGGACGAGTACTCCGCCAGCTCCCGCGTGCCGTCCGGGCAGCCGAGCCCGCGCGTGCAGATCTGGCCGGTGTGGATGATCCCGCCTCCCTGCTGGCTCGCCACGTCGACGTACACCTCGGGGGTCTCGGCGAGGGCGTTCTCGACCTGCGCATACACCAGCTTCCACGGCACCGCCTGCTCCTCGAAGAGCGGCGTGTCGGCGTCTCCGGCCACGTGGGTGCCGTACCAGATCACCGCGACCTTGCCGGCTTCGCCCGCCGTGATCCAGGGGAAGAGCGCGGTGGTCGTGAACTCGAAGCCCGCGGTCTTGGGTCCGTTCAGGGGAACCGGCCTCAACCAGTTCGCCGCGACGGTGGGGTCGAGACCCGCGGGGCAGGAGATGAGGTAGATGTTGTGGCGGTCGCTGAAGACGAGGTGGAGGTTGTTCCCCTTGTCCACCGCCATGATCGGGAACGTGTTGTTCGTGGTGAAGGTGCCCGCGCCGTGGAAGATGTGCCCGACCACGAACGCGTTCGGGTCATAGCTCACCTCCGTGGGCGCGAGCGGCAGATCGGCCGGCGCGGTGCGGCTCCGGTAGATGTAGAGATCCTTCCCGTCCCGGCTCACGAAGGGTCCGACGAGGTATCCGTCGTTCGTGAGCACGAGGTTTCCCGCGAGGTCGTCGGGGATGCTGCTCAGCGGATCCTGGACGAAGGTGCCCTTCGTGAAGGTGACGCCGTCGTCCGACTGGACGACGTACACGTCGTTCTGGTCCAGCTCGAGCTGCGAGACCTTGCGAAGCGACATGTAGAGCCGGTTTCCGTCCGGCGAGGCGACGTGCCACTGGCGGTCGAGCTGCGCGGTGGTGAACGGGAACGGCGCCCACGTCTCACCGCGATCCACCGACAACGACATGGTCGCCGAACCGAGCCAGAGGCTCGAGCACCAGACGCGTCCGGTGGACATGATGGGCGGATTGCCGCCGATGCCGGGAACCAGCTCGAAGGGGGGACCCAGGGTCAGGTCGACATCCCCTCCTCCCACGCCGCCCTCCAGCGGAGGCGAGGGATTCTGGGTCCCGTCCGGCTCTCCGAGATACTGGAACGACTCGCCGCCGTTGTCCGATCTCCAGAAGTCGACGCCTCCTCCGATTCCCCGGATGGCCCCGATGTAGATCGAGCCGAACCGGTCGATCTCGATCTCCGGCTCGACGTCCTGGTCCACGAAGACGGTACTCCGCTCCTGGTCGGGAAGCTTGACCTCGGGCTTGAAGCCGAAGTCGAAGAGACTGTAGCTCGCGGTTCGGAACACGTTCGGCGGCTCGGGCGTGGTGCCCGACTCCACCATCACGGCGCGGCCGCTGTAGGACTCCTGGACGGCGCGGTACACGAGCACGGTGACGCGATAGACGCCGGGCGCGGCCAGAAAGGAGACGCGCTCCACGTTCGAGGCGGCGGCGCCGTCCACGTCGAGCTGCGACCCGGTCGTGTGGTCGAAGACGTAGAGGTCGAGGTCGTTCGCGGGCGAGAGCCAGGTGACCTCGACGTCCACGCGGTGGGTCGAGGCATCGCTGCCCGAGACCGTGATGAGGAAGTTGTCGCAGGTCGAGTTGTTGCAGTCCGCCGCGATGGGATCGCTCGTGGTGCCGGTGAAGGGTCCGCCCGACCACGTGAGGTCGCCGCTCCCGGGAGACATGCTCCCGGATTCGGGCGTGGCGGCGAGGACCGGTGACGCCAGGACGAGCGCCAGAGAGACGATGAGGGACGCGAGGACCCGCGTCCTGGGTGGAAGACTTGCGTTCATGTGGGACCTCCCCAGGTGTTCCGCCGTTCTGCCGCAAGAAGACATCCAGAACGAGTGCCGGATCCATGATGGGAAGGCGGCGCGGGGCCACGCTATCGGCGTGCCGCTGATTTTGCTGTCAGGGGAATTCGGGGCGGCCTGTCGGTGTTTCGCCGACAGGCCCGTGGGTCGCCGGGGGCGGGTCCGCTATTCGACGAGGCGATTCCGGACCGCGTACACGGTCAGCTCGGCGTTCGTTCGAAGCCCCATCTTCTCGAGGATGCGCGTACGGTAGGTGCTGACGGTCTTGGCGCTCAGATTCAGCTCCAGAGCGACCTGCGAGACCGTCCTGCCCGTCGCGAGGCTCCGGAACACCTGATCCT
>DASTBC010000085.1 GCA_035712245.1 Candidatus Eisenbacteria bacterium | reverse complement strand
TGCTCGTCGGCGAGCACGTCCTCGGAGCCGTGCCCGATGTAGTCGGTGAGCCAGGCGCCGCGGTTGACCTGGGCGATGAACTCCTCGCGCGCGGCGGGCTTCGACTGGCGCGTCGTGTCGGCGAAGGCGAAGTCGTTCAGGTAGACCTTCTGGCGCTCGATCGGAACGGGAAGGTGGAGACGGTCCTTCCGCTCCATCTGCGCCACGTGGGAGTTCCCGAGACCGTCGGGACGGTCCCGGACGTTCGCGTCGTCCGCGGCCAGGATCGCGCGCGCGCGCCACATGTCGAACTCGCGGTTCCCCTCGTAGGCGCGAAGCTTCCCGGAGACGAGCGTCGCGGCCTGCGCGGCGTTCCCGGCCGGCAGACGTCCGACCACGAGATCGAGCAGGATGTCGTCCGGACCCTCGAGGAATCCGTAGAAGTCGTCCGAGACATACTGATGCCCGGCCGGAGGTATGTTCGGATCGAAATATCGCGAATAGGACGGAACGAGATCGGGGACATTGAACCGGAGATAGTTCTTCGGATCGTAGGTCGCGTCTCCGAGGAGGCATACATACGACGGAGCCGGACCGGTCCAGTGGCGGTACGCGTACTGCACGAAGTTGCGAATGGCGACCGGGCTCGGACGCCCCGATCCGAACTGCGCGAAGATCCGGTCCGTCGTCGCGATCCGGACGCGCGGCGCGGGAACGCCGCTCAGGAACGCGCTCCGGTAGACGGCCAGCGTTTCGGCCTGCGCGAGGAACGCGGGCGGGCACACGATGATGTAGTCGGCGCCGTTGGTCGTGTTGGAGAGATCCGCCACCGTGCGAGGGCTCGTGAGCGGCGCGAAGAGCGCGATCGTGACCGGGCGTGTCGCGCGCGCGGTCGACACCAGGGAGTACCGCCGACGCTCGCCGCCGACCTCGTCCTCCACGGTGACGGAGAGCGAGGGCGCCGCGCCGGACCAGGCGCCGTTCACGAGCCGCACCGGACTCTCGGGATCGGTCCGGTCGAGGAGCCATGCCGCGGCGCTGTCCCCCACCGACGTGATCGCGTATCGCACGCGGCCGGGCGGAACCGAGTCGGGCGCGGCGAACTGGAGCGTGTCGTTCTCCGCGCGGAGCCGGCGCTGGTATCCGAGCTCGAACCACGCGAAGTAGGACTGGTCGATCCGGTTCGGATTCGGTCCCGGGTCGATCAGCACCGGGATCTCGATGTCGAGACTGTCGAGGGCACGCATGCCGAGGCCCGACGCGGCGAGATCCTGCTTCTCGCTCAGCTCCCACCCCGCGGTGTCCACGAGCGCGCGGTTCCAGTAGATCCGGGCCACGTGATCCGGAACCCCCGCGCCGGGCGAGGCTCCCACGCCCCACATCCGCACGAGAACGTCCGCCGCGGTTCCGGGCTCCGCCCCGGGAGGACGGATCTCGAAGGTGATGCGGCTTCCCTGTGTGAGGAGCCGGTCGAACCAGCGCTCCCAGCGGAACGGCTGGCCGGGCCGGAACTTGTTGAAGTCCGCGATCCGGTTCGCCTCGACGTGGATGCGGTGCGTCACGACCGGGAGGACCGGCGCGCCGGGCGTGACGGGAGCGGCGTCGCGCGCCGCCATGCGGCGCGGCGCCCCGGCCCCGTCCAGCGATCCCCACGTGAGCCAGAGCGTTTCCACGGTCGAGTGGTCCGCTTCCTCGTACTCGGGTCCCTTTCCGCGCGCCAGGTCGTGGCCGAAACCGGTCGAGCCCGTCGCGTAGAAGAAGATGCGATCCGCCGGATCGAAGGTGCCGTCGAGTGCGCCCGTCACTTCGATCGCGCACTCCCGGAGCGAGTCCGGACCCAGATCCACGTCCACGCTCTCGGGGATGTCCCCGGGCGTCGCGCGGAAGATGCGGATCGTGGTGGGATCGAACGATGGCGTCCCCACCGGAACGCCCGCGCCCGCGAGATCGGACGCGCCGATCTGGTAGAGGCCGGGACGCGTCACGCCGAGCGCCACCCACGGGCGGGACGTGTCGACGCGCCGGGGCCAGACCGCGGCGAGGGACGCCCGCGGCGCATAGCGCGGGCCGGCCGTCGTCGACGGCGCGAGCGAAGCCCGCGGCCGGGACCGGGAAGACCCGGCGGATGGCGCCTCGTCCCGGTCCGGAAGGGGCTCGATCGGGCGATCCCATCGAACCTCGATCACGACATCCTCGACCACGCGGGTCTCCCCGCTCAGGGGATCCCAGCTCACGGGACGCACGGTCACGGCCAGGATCCGCTCTCCCGCCGCGCCCGTCTCGGTCACGGTGTGGAGCGGCGCCGCGCCGCGCAGGCGTCCGACCGTGACGGCGGAGCCCCGCGTCGCTCGCTCGAGCGCCTCCGGGCTCGCGAGCGCGCGGGCGCGGGCGCGCGCGTCGGTCAGGAGGCGCGGAAGCGGCGCGGGCCGGAGCGCCCCGAGCGAGCGGGACGTGCCGGGTACCGACGTGACCGAAGCGCGGACGCCCCACGGCGCGCGAAGAAGCACGGTGCGCGCGGGGAGCGGCGGGAGGTCGGGAGCGAGGGGGGAGACCGAAGGCTCGGCGCCCGGGATCAGGATCTCCGCGAACGCTTGTCCGAGCACGTCTCCGCGGATCACCTCGGGCTCTCCCGTCGGGATTCGCACGCGGTATCCGTTCGGTCCGACGGACTCGACGGCCGGAGCGGGCGCGTCGGCGCCGGCCGCGCCGGGGCGCGAGAGCGCGAGCCCCAGGGCCAGCAAGCAGAGGATGCGGTGCGCCGCGCGGATCAACGCGTCTCGATCCGCTCCGCTTCTTCGATCAGCATGACCGGAATGTCGTCCACGACGGGGTAGCGAAGGCCGCACGCCCTGCAGATCAGCTTCTCGGCGGCACGGTCGTACTCGAGCTCTCCCTGGCACTTCGGGCAGACAAGGATCGACAGCAGCTCGTCGCTGAGTGGCATGTTCCTCCTAGCGGGAAGGGGCGGCCGCAGCGGCTCGCTCCTCCAGATACACCCCCATCTTCAGATACTTCTCCAGCCGGCGGTCGAGGAGCTCCTGGATGGGAAGCCCGAGCAGCCCGCGGACGTGCCGGAGGATCGCCTCCCGGACCCGGCCCGCCGTTTCCTCGGGGTCCCGATGCGCGCCGCCGAGCGGCTCCGGAATGACCTCGTCGATCACCTGGAGGTCGAGGAGATCCTGCGCCGTCAGGCGGAGCGCCTCGGCCGCCTGCTCCGCCTTGCTCGCGTCCTTCCAGAGGATCGCCGCGCATCCCTCGGGCGTGATCACGGAGTAGATGGAATTCTCGAGCATCATGACGACGTCCCCCACCGCGAGCGCCAGCGCGCCGCCCGATCCGCCCTCGCCGATCACGATCGTCACGATCGGGACCGGCAGCCGCGCCATCTCGAGGATGTTCCGCGCGAGCGCCTCCGACTGGCCGCGCTCCTCGGCGCCCAGCCCCGGGTACGCGCCCGGCGTGTCCACGAACGTCACGACCGGACATCCGTAGTTGGCCGCGAGCCGGAGCAGGCGGAGCGCCTTCCGGTATCCCTCCGGATGCGCCATGCCGAAGTTGCGGTGGATGTTCTCCTTGGTGTCGCGGCCCTTCTGGTGCCCCATCAGGACGAGCGGGAGATCCTCGATCGTCGCGAGCCCGCCGACGATCGCGGGATCGTCTCGAAACCTGCGGTCCCCGTGCAGCTCGAGGAACTGCGGCGCGATGTGCTTGAGATAGTCGAGCGTGTAGGGACGGCGCGGATGGCGCGCCAGCTTCACCCGCTGCCAGCGCGTGAGCTTGGAGAAGATGTCGTGCCGGAGCCGGTCCGCCCGCTTCTCGAGCCGGGCGATCTCCTCGGAGGTCTCGGCGGTCTGCCCGGGATTGCGGCTCTTGAAGTCCTCGATCTTCCGCTCGAGCTCGATGATCGGCTTCTCGAAGTCGAGCCAGGTCCCGTTCATCCGGACCTCCCGTCCGCGATCGCGACCGCGTCCTCGCCGACGTAGCTCCGAAGCGCCCGGATCAGATCCTCGCTCGGCGACACGAGGAGCTTCTTCGCGCGGATGCGCGTGGGGGCCGGCGCGCCGTCGTCCCGAACGGTGAAGTATACGGGGCTTTCCCCCGGATGGCGAACCAGGAGCCGACGGATCTCCTCGAGCGAGACGTCCTCGCGGGCGCGCGCGAGGTCGATGTGGACGGCCCCGGCCGCGGACGCGGCCGGCGACCCGAGCGCCTTCACCCCGAGGATCAGCATCTTCGGATCGGAGTCCTCGCGCAGGTTCACCTTCCCCTTCACCTCGAGCACCGAGCCCACCTCGAGGATGGCGCGGTTCTTCTCGTAGAGATCGGAGAAGACCGTGGCCTCCACGCTCCCCTTGAGATCCTCGAGCGTGAGGAACGCCATCGGACGCTGGTGGCGGTCCACGTGCGCCTTCTTCGAAGCCACGATGCAGACCATCGTCACCTCGGCGTTGTCCCGGAGATCGCGCAGCCCCGACGTCTCCACCGTCGCGCGCGCCTCGATCTGCGCGCGGTAGGGCGAGAGCGGGTGGTCGGAGAAGTAGAAGCCGAGCACCTCGCGCTCGCGGCGGAGCCGCTCCTCGAGCGGCCACGACGGCACGAGCGGGAGCGGCGGATCCTGGGCGACGATCTCGTGGTCCGACCCGAAGAGGCTCTCCTGATTCTTGCTCACGCCGCGCGCTCGCTCCTGCGCCTGCGCGAGGAGATCGCCCACCGCTTCGAGGAGCTGCGCGCGGTCGCCGCCGAGCGAATCGCACGCGCCCGCCTGGACGAGGGATTCCAAGACTCGCCGGTTGACGGCGGAGATCTCGACCCGCCGGAGGAGATCGCCCAGCGCGCGGAAGCTCCCGCCCTCCTCGCGCGCCTTCACGATCGCCAGGACCGAGCCATGGCCCACGTTCTTCACCGCCGAGAGTCCGAAGCGGATGGAGGTCCCCTCGAGGGTGAACCCGGCCTGGCTCGCGTTCACGTCCGGAGGGAGGACCGGGATCCCGAGCCGCCGCGCCTCGTCGACGAGCGTCACGATGCGGTCGGAGTCCCCCACCTCGCTCGTCAGGGACGCCGCGAGGTAGGCCGCGGGATGATGCGCTTTGAGATAGGCGGCCTGATAGGAGAGCATCGCGTACGCCGCGCTGTGGGAGCGCACGAAGCCGTATCCCGCGAACTTCTCCATGAGGTCGAAGATCTCCTCGGCCTTCTTCGCGGGCACCTGATGCTGCACGCACCCTTCCACGAACGCCGACTTCATCTTCGCCATCTCCTCCGGCTTCTTCTTCCCCATGGCGCGCCGGAGGAGGTCCGCCTGCGCGAGGCTGAAGCCCGCGAGGCGGTTCGCGGCCTGCATGACCTGGTCCTGATAGACGATCACGCCGTAGGTCTTCTTCAAGATCGGCTCGAGCTTCGGGTGCATGTAGGTCACGCGCTGCTTCCCGTGCTTGCGCTTCGCGAAATCGTCGATCATCCCGCTCTGGATGGGGCCGGGGCGGAAGAGCGCGTTGATGGCGATGATGTCCTCGAAGTTGTCCGGCACGACCTTCCGGAGGAGGTCGCGCATGCCGGCCGACTCCAGCTGGAAGATCCCGATCGTCTGCGCCTTTCCGAGCAGCGTGTACGTCGCCGGATCGTCCAGCGGAAGCTTGGCGAGGTCGATCTCCGCCCCGCTCGACTCGCGCGCGAGCCGCACCGCGTCCTCGAGCACCGTGAGGGTGCGGAGCCCGAGGAAGTCCATCTTGAGGAGCCCCACCCGCTCGAGCGACTTCATGTCGAACTGGGTGGTGACGTCTCCCTTCGGAGAGCGGTACATGGGAACGAAGTCGGTCAGCGGTCCCGGCGCGATGAGGACCCCGGCCGCGTGCGTCGAGGAATGCCGCGCGAGCCCCTCGAGCGCCAGCGAGCAGCGAAGGAGCCGCGCGTGGCGCTCGTCCGATTCACCGAGCGCGCGCAGCTCGGGCACCGTCTCGAGCGCCCGGGTGAGCGTCATCCCGAGATCGGCCGGGATCATCTTCGCGACGCGGTCCACCTCGGCGTACGTCATCCCGATCGCGCGCCCGACGTCCCGCACCACCGCGCGCGCCGCCATCGTCCCGAAGGTGATGATCTGGCTCACGCTCTCGCGCCCGTACTTTCCGATCACGTAGTCGATCACCTTCTGGCGGTGCTCGTACGCGAAGTCGATGTCGATGTCGGGCATGCTCACGCGCTCGGGATTCAGGAAGCGCTCGAAGAGGAGCTCGAACCGGAGCGGGTCGATGTCCGTGATGCCGAGCGCGTAGGAGACGATGCTGCCGGCGGCCGAGCCGCGTCCCGGGCCCACTCCGACCCCGTTCTGGCGCGCGTACTCGGTGAAGTCGCGCACGATGAGGAAGTACCGCGCGTACCCGACCTGGCAGATCACGTCCAGCTCGTACTGGAGGCGCTGCTCGACCTCGGGCGTGATCGAGCCGTAGCGCCGCTCCGCGCCCTCGCGCGAGAGCCTCCTCAGATAGGCCTCCTCGGACTCGAACTCCTCCGGGATCGGGAAGGACGGGAGCTGCACGCGCTCCATGTCCAGCGTCAGCTCGCAGCGCTCCGCCACGAGGAGCGTGTTCGTGAGCGCCTCGGGAGCGCCGTGGAAGAGCTCCGCCATCTCCTCCGGAGACTTCACGTAGAGCTGGTCGGTGGCGAACCGGAACCGGTCCGCGTCCTGCATCGTCTTCCCGGTCTGGATGCAGAGGAGCACCTCGTGCGCCTCCGAGTCCTCCCGGGCGAGATAGTGGCAGTCGTTCGTGGCCACGACGGGGATTTCCATTTTCTTCCCCAGGTCGAGGAGCCCGCGCGCGGCCGTCTTCTCGTCCTCGAGCCCGTGGTCCTGGATCTCGAAGAAGTAGAACTCGGGACCGAAGAGATCGCGATACCACCCCGCGGCGCGCCGCGCGCCTTCCAGATCCCCCGCGACCACGAGCTGCGGCACCTCGCCGCGCAGGCACGCGCTCAGGCAGAGGAGCCCGCCCGCGTGCTCGGCGAGGAGCTCCTTGTCGATCCGTGGCTTGTAGTGGAATCCGTCCGTGTAGCCGGCGGAGGAGAGACGCGCGAGGTTCCGGTATCCCTCCATGTTGCGCGCGAGGAGGACGAGGTGGTCGTACGCGCCCTTCCCGTCCGCGGTCCGCGACCGGTCCTTCCGGCTCCCGTGCGCGACGTAGACCTCGCAGCCGACGATGGGGCGGAGCCCCGCCGCGCGCGCCGCGTCGTAGAACTCGACCGCTCCGAAGAGATTGCCGTGGTCCGTCAGGGCGATCGCGGGCATGCCGAGCGCGACGGCCCGCGCGATCAGACGGTCCAGGCGGCACGCGCCGTCCAGGAGCGAGTAGTCGCTGTGGTTGTGAAGGTGGATGAAGGGCGTTTTCATCGGGTTCCGCGGTCGGGTACGCGGGCGGCTGATCGCCCGCTTCGCCGCAGTCTACACGACGGCGCGCGGGCGCCGCTCGACTTTCGCGCGGAACACGATCCGAGCGGTCAGAGCCCTCGGTCCGGCGGCGTCTCGGCGTCGGGGGACGGCTCGGGGCCGGGTCGAGGCGGTGCCGTCTCGTCCTCGGGCGCCGTCTCCACTCCGTCCGGATCGACCGCGGTCGAATCGCCCTCCACACCCTCGCCTTCCGTCCAGTAGATCTCGTGGAAGAACGGACACGTCTGGCGCGGCTCGGTCTTCTTCGCGAACGCCGCGCGCATCACGCGCGGGCACGTCGGCCCCGCGCGGTAGCCGGTCTCGCCGTCGATCCACACCTCGACCACGTCGGGGGGTGACTCGAAGTCGCGGAGCGGGCGGTCCCGGTGCGCGACCTCCATGAAGCGCGCCCAGATCGGCACGGCGGCCTCGGTGCCCGTGAGGCCGAGCCTGCGATCCCGATCGCACCCGACCCACACGCCCGTCGCGAGGTCCGGCGTGTACCCCACGAACCAGGCGTCGTTCTCGTCGTCGGTGGTGCCCGTCTTTCCCGCGGCGGGGCGGGTGAAGCCGAACTCGCTCCGGACCCCCGCGGCGGTGCCGTAGATCACCGGCCCCTCGAGGAGGATCGTGCCCATGTACGCGGTCTCCGGCCGGAGCACCCGCCGGCTGTCCCGCTTCGGCGCCCAGCGCACGGCGCCGCCGCGGTCGATCACCGCCTTGACCGGCATCGGGCTCTCGCGCACGCCGCCGTTCGCGAGCGTGGCGTACGCGGTCGTGAGCTCGAGGACCGAGATCTCGCTCGTCCCGAGCGCGAGCGACGCCACGGGCCTCATGCGGCTCTCGATTCCGAGCGCGCGCGCGGTCTCGACCACCTTCCCGATCCCCACCGTCTGGCTCAAGTGCACCGTGGCGAGATTCAGCGATCGCGCCAGCGCCCGCGCCGCGGTCACCTGTCCGGCGTAGGAGCCTTCGAAGTTCCGGGGCGCCCACGGCCCCAGGTCCGTATGGAACGTGTCGGGGCGATCCTCGAGAAGCGTGGAAGCGGTCAGGGGCGGACGCCGCCCGCCATAGTAGGAGTCGAGCGCCGCGATGTAGACGAACGGCTTGAACGCCGATCCCGGCTGGCGGCGCGAGTCCACCGCGCGGTTGAAGGGGCTCTCGGTGTAGCTCCTGCCGCCCACCATCGCGCGGATGTATCCGCTCGAGGGCTCGATCGCGACGAGCGCGCCCTGCGCGGGATTCCGGCCGCCGCCGGGCGCCGGAGAGCGTGCGTCGGCGTCCCGGATGCCGTTCCGGAGCACGCGCTCCGCCTCTTCCTGGAGCCGCGAATCCAGCGTCGTGAAGATGGAGAATCCGCGCGAGCTCAGATCCACGAGCGAGATGTCGCGCGCCAGGACCTCGCGCACGTGGTCCACGAAGTACGGGGCGCGCGTCATGGGGGGCGGGCTCTGCGCGAACCGGATCGAAGCCTGACGGTGCCGCTTCGCGTCTCGCGCGGTGAGGAATCCGCACTCCACCATGTCGCGGAGCACCTCGTTCCTCCGCTCGAGCGCCGCCTCCCGGTCTCGATACGGAGAGAGCTTGTTCGGCGCCGGGATGATGCCGACGAGGAGCGCCGATTCCGCCACGCTCAGATCTCGCGCGTGCTTGTTGAAGTAGAAGAGCGCGGCCTCCTCGACACCGCACACGCTCCAGGAGCCCCGCTGCCCGAGATAGATCTGGTTCAGGTAGAACTCGAGGATCTGCTCCTTCGAATAGCGCAGCTCGACGAGCACGGCGAGCAGCATCTCGTGGAACTTGCGCCAGACGTTCCGCTCCCGCGAGAGGAAGAGGTTCTTCACGAGCTGCTGGCTGATCGTGCTCCCGCCCTCGACGACGGCGCCGGCCTTCACGTTCCGCACCGTCGCGCGTCCAACCCCGAGGAAGTCGAGTCCCCAGTGACGGAAGAATCGCCGGTCCTCGCCCGCGACCACGGCCAGCACGAGATGGCGCGGCATCTGCTCGAGCGGCAGGTAGCTCCGGCGCTCTCGCGTCGCGTCCGCGAACTCGCCCAGGAGCTCCGGGTCCACGCGGAGAAGGCCGCGGGTGTCCGATCCGCCGAACCCTTCCGAGAGAGAGGCGACCTTGCCGTCGCGGAGCCGCGCCGTCACGCGCGATCCCCGCTCCACGCGGTCCGGATAGACGAACGCGCGGAGATAGATCTCGTACGCCGCGCCGTTGATCCGGTACTCCCCCGGCGCCTGAGGCTTCTTCCACACGCGCCGGTAGCGCGCGCGCTCGAGCGTTCGCTGGAACGACGACGCTTCGGCCAGATCGCCGACCCGGTATTCCTTCCAGTCCGCGTAGACGCGCGTCGGGAATTTCCATCCCTGCCCCGTGTAGCGGTCGGAGGCGATGGAGGAGAGCCGAAACCACTCGTACCCCAGGAAGGCAACGACGACGATCAGGAGGAAGATGAGCCACCGGAGCGTCCCGCGCGGCGCCCACGTCGGCCGGTACTTCCACCAGGGAGGCTTCCCGCCGCCCTCTCGCGGCGGCGTTCCCCCCGAGCTCGAGCCGGAGCCGGAACCGGCGTCCCTGGACGATGGACGCGGCCGGGCCGCGGACGACGAGGGTTCCTGCGTGCGGGAGGCTGCCTTCCACCAGGCGCGCTTGCCGGTGGGGCCGGCAGCGGCGCTTCGGGGCCGTCGGGCGGGACGCTTGGCCCCGTTTGGGTCGTTCTTGTCCATCGAGTTCTCGGTACGAGACTAGGTCGTGGGGCGAGTGGCGTCAATCACGGCGGACCCGAAGGGGACCCAGCGCATTCCGGGAGCGGCCCTTACTGCGGATCGGAGAGGATGTCCTCGAGATGCCGCATGCGGCTCACGGTGCGCGCGTCCGCGCCCCCGGCGGGAGCGTGGAGCACGTACTCGCGATACGCGGTGAGCGCCTCTTTTCGATCGGCGTCCCGGTTCGTGATCTCCTGGATCGCCCAGAGGCAGTCCGCGTACTCCCGTTTCGAGCGATTGCGTTCGGCTCCCGTGGTGGAGCGGATCAACGATCTCCAAGGCTCCTTGAGCTTGCGCAGCGCCTCGAGATCCCCGTTCTTCTCCGCCGTGACCGTGGCCGTGTGGAGCCTTCCGATCGGACCGGTCGGCGAGGCGTCCTCCGAAGGCTGCTTGGCCGCCGTTCCGGTCGAGGACTTCGTGCTGGACCCGGGCGGGACGAAGATCGGCGACGTGCTCACGGACTTGGTCGGCGCCTTGGGGACGGATGGATCCGGTTGCGACTCGAATCCGGGTTCCGATCCCGGCGGGGCGTCCGGCTCCTGTCTCAGGATTTGCGGCTCGCGCCGCGGCGCGGGGGCGAGCTCGTCCTCGCGGAACGCGACCGGCGCCGAAGACTCCGCCGGCTTCGGCGTCCTGGAGGCGCCCTCGGTCGTCTTCCCCGGAGCGGACTGCGTTCCCGAGACGCGGGCCGGATCCGGCGAGCTTCCGGCGCTCGTCCTCGGAGCGGTGGCGCGGGGAGAATCGATACCCGGGAGCGCGCCCGAGCCCGTGGCGCCCGCCCTCAGGACGCCCGGGACCGGAGCCGCGATGGAGTCGGTCGCCATGATGCCGGAATCCGCGCCGGGCCGCGCCATCGAGTCCGCCGGGGCGGGCCCGTCGGGCTGCGCTCCGGGCGGCGGCTGCACCGCGGGCAGGTTGGAGGGATCGTGACCGACCGGGACGTCACGGAACGCAAGCGCCATCCAGACCGACACCGCGAGAAGTCCCACGCCTCCCACGGCTCCCCCGGCCCAGAGGAGGAGCCTCGCTCCCTTCTGGTTCCGAATGCTCTTTCCCCGCTTCCGATCCAGCGCCTCCTTCGCGAAGCTGAGACTCTCCTCGGGAGGGGCCGCCGCCCGGGGCACGTCCACCGGCTCGAATCCCCAGTTCCCACCCGCTCCGCTGCCCCCAGCCGTCGAGGCGACCATGGTGGCGGTGGGTTTCGCAGGGCTCTGCGGGCCGGAGTCGGAGGCGAGGTCGGCGAAGGAGAGGTTCTCGGCGGACGGGGATGGCGACGGCGAGTCGGCGGGAACGCCTTCCCCGAAGGACTCCCCTGGCCCGGAGAGGGGCAGATCGATCGCGCCGGGGTCGTACGCGTTCGCGGCGTGGAGGCTCTCCAGATTGAGCGTCTCCTCCGTGTCCTCCGGAAGCTGCGACGTCAGGACGCGCGGCGGTACCGGCCCCTCGTCCGGAGGCTCGGGAAGCCGCTCCAGCTCGATGCTGGGCTCCCTCTCGATGGAGGCGACGGAGGTCGGCGTGGGCGCGGCGTCCTCGGGCGCATGGAACGACGGCTCGTGGATGGAGCTCGAGGACGAGGACCCGAGAACGGCTCGCGTCAGCTCGAGCTCGAGCCGGCAGCCCTCGCACGTCGCGACATGCCGGTCCAGCTCGGCGCGATCCGTCGCGTCGAGATCCCCTCGGGCGCACGGCTCCAGCATCTGTTTCGCATCCTGGCAATCCATCGCCGTCGCTCCGTCGTGTGGCTGGATCCAGTCCCGGCTGGGGGACGCGGAGATCTCCCAACGGGACCTATCGGGACCCGGACCGGAGTTCTTGAGCGCCGAGGGCCTGGGTGCTAGCGGGGACCGGACGGTCGCGGACC
>DASTBC010000084.1 GCA_035712245.1 Candidatus Eisenbacteria bacterium | reverse complement strand
GGAGCCTCGCGCGGTCGATGCTCTTCGGAGGGTTCTGGGGCCTCGGCCATACCGGCTCGCTCCTCGCGGCGGGGCTGGCGATGATCCTGATCGGGTCGCCCGTGCCGGACGCGTGGAGCCGCTGGCTCGAGATCGCGGTCGCCGTGATGCTCGTCGCGCTCGGCGTCTCGGCGATCCTGCGCCGGCATCCGCGGGCGTCGGACCGCCGCGATCCGGGCCGGGCGCGCCCGTTCACGGTGGGCGTGGTGCACGGGCTCGCGGGAAGCGGCGCGATGGCGATCGTCGTGCTCGCTTCCGCGCGCTCGCCCTGGGTCGGGCTCGCCGCGGTGGGGCTCTTCGGTCTGGGCTCGATCGGGGGGATGATGGCCGTGAGCGCCGTCCTCGCGCTGCCGTTCGCGAGGATCGGTGGGGGACGGATGGAGTCCTGGGCGCGCGTCCTCGTCGGAGCTACAAGCATTGCGTTCGGAATCTATTATGGATTCGAAGCAGCTTGACTCGAGGACCACTTGGTGATTCAATTCACAAAGTTTTTTGCCGCAATCGACGTTTCCGGAACGATCCAGGGAGAGGTTTCGCCGGCCTACGGTGTCCGATAAGCCAAAGCGGGGACTGATTCCCCTACTTCTGGTGGTCGCGGTGCTCGTTCTGGGCGGCTGGGCGTTCCTGGACACGTTCAGCAACGTCGGCTATGCGCCGCCCCAGCCGATCGCGTTCAGCCACAAGCTGCACGCGGGCGCCCGGAAGATCCCCTGCCTCTACTGCCACTCCAGCGCGGAGCGCTCGCGTCACGCGACGGTTCCTTCGACCAACGTCTGCATGAACTGTCACAACGTGGTCCGCACCGACCGCCCCGCGATCCAGGAGCTGACGAAACTCTATCAGGCGAACCAGCCGATCCCGTGGGTGCGCGTGCACCGCGTCCCGGACTACGTGTACTTCAGCCATCGCTGGCACGTGGCGAAGGGGATCGCCTGCCAGACCTGCCACGGGCCCGTCGAGACGATGGACGTGGTCCGCCAGGCGGAGAATCTGAAGATGGGGTGGTGCATCTCGTGCCACCGGCAGAACCAGGCCTCGCAGGAGTGCAACACATGTCACATGTAGAGCACGATGCCGTGGAGCCGGTCGCGCGGAAACGCCCGCGTCAGTGGTCGTCCGTCGCCGAGCTGGAGCGCCCGTCGGCGGCGCCGGGCCACCCGGCGCAGGAGGTCGCGAACCCGGGCTCGGGCCCGGGGAATCCGGCCTCGAACGGAAGCGGCGCGACCATCTCGTTCGACGCCGAGCCTCCGTCCCGGCGCGAGTTCCTGAAGCTCCTCGGAGCCGGCGCGGCGTTCGCGGCGGCCGGATGCGCGCGGAAACCCGTCGAGAAGGTGCTTCCGTACGTGAACGCGCCGGAAGAAGGCGTGCCGGGCGAGGCCGTGTATTACGCGTCGACCTGCGGCGAGTGCTCCGCGGGGTGCGGCGTGCTCGTGAAGACCCGCGAGGGCCGCCCGATCAAGCTCGAGGGGAATCCCGACCATCCGATGAACCGGGGCGCACTCTGCCCTCGCGGGCAGGCGTCCATCCTCAACCTCTACGATCCGGACCGGCTCCGCGGTCCCGCTCTCGGCAAGCAGGGGCAGGGCGCGGCCAAGGACGCGACGTGGGCCGACGTGGACTCCCGCGCGACCCGGGCGCTCCAGGAGGCCCGGGCGCGGAACGGCGCGGTGATCCTCCTCACCGGAACGGTCACGAGCCCCGCGACCACGGCGCTGATCCGCGACTTCCTCGCCGCGTATCCCGCGGGCGAGCACGTGATGTACGACCCGATCTCGAGCGACGCGATCGCGAGGGCGCAGGAGATCTCGTACGGCACGCGGGTCCTCCCGCGCTACCGGCTCGATCGCGCCGACGTCCTCGTGACGCTCGGTGCGGATCCGCTCGGCACCCAGCTCTCGCCCGTCGAGTACGCGCGCGACTACTGGGTCCGCCGCCGTCCCGAAGCGGGCCCGATGTCCCGCGTCATCGCGATCGAGAGCATCGTCACCCTCACGGGCAGCAATGCCGACGACCGGATCCGTGTCCGGCCCGACCACCTCTACCCGGTCGCGATGGCGATCGCGCACGAGCTCACGGTCGCGCGGCCTCGCGGGGCCGGAGGCGACCCGGCGGCGCTGCGTGGATTCGAGGCCGTCCTCGTCGAGCGCCGCGCGGGTCTTCGCGCCGGAACGATCGCGCGCGTGGCCGACCTGCTCTGGGAGGCGCGCGGACGGAGCCTCGTCATGGCAGGGCCGCACGCCGCGCCCGCCGCGCACGCGGTCCCGCTCCAGGTCGCGGCGAACCTCCTGAACGGCATCCTCGGAAACGACGGCGTGACCGTGGACGTCTCCGCTCCCTCGCGCCAGGCGCTCGGGTCGGAGGAGACGGTGCTCCGGCTCCTCGAGCGCATGCGCGCCGGCGAGATCGCGGCGCTCGTGATCCACGGCGTGAATCCCGCGTACTCGCTGCCGGCCTCGGCTGGCTTCGAGGAGGCGCTGAAGCGCGTGCCGTTCGTGGCGAGCCTCTCCGACCGCGCGGACGAGACCGCGCGTCTCGCGGACGTGATCGCGCCCGGGACGCACTATCTCGAGTCCTGGAACGACCACGAGCCGCGCGCCGGCGTGCTCTCGCTCACGCAGCCCGCCATCGCGCCGCTCTACGACGTGAGGTCCTTCCAGGAGACGCTCCTGGCCTGGGGCCGCGCCGTGGCGAACGGCCCGCTCGCGGGCACGTCCGGAACGTGGCACGAGCGGCTCCGCGAGCACTGGCGCACGGACGTCTACCCGCGCGCGAACGCGGCGGCACCGTTCGATCTCTTCTGGGAGGGCTCGCTCCGCACGGGCGTCGTGGCGCTCGAGAGTGGAGCGGGCGGCGGATCCGCGCGAGGACTCCAGGGCAATGCTCTGGCGTCGATGCCGGCGATGGCGGCCGAGGGCGCGAAGGACCAGCTACAGCTCGTCCTCTACGAGCCGGTCTCGGTCGGCGACGGCCGGTTCGCGAACAACGCTTTGCTCCAAGAGCTGCCCGATCCCGTTTCCAAGATCTGCTGGGACAACTTCGCCGCCCTCTCGCCCGTGCGGGCGAAGGCGCTCGGCGTGTGGGAGTACGAGCAGCGCGCCGACGTGATCACGGTCGACGTGGGACACGCGAAGATCGATCTTCCGGTCCACGTGCAGCCCGGCCTCCACGACGACGTCATCGGCGTCGCCCTGGGGTACGGACGCACCGCGGCCGGCCGCGTGGGGAACAGGGTCGGCGCGAACGGATTCTCTCTCGCGGTGGCGACCGGCGGGCGAATGGGCCTGAGCGGCATCCCCGCCCGGGTCACGCGCGCCGGACGGGTCGCGCCCCTCGCGATGGTGCAGATCCATCACGAGGACGAGCACCGTCCCATCGCGTTCGAGACCACGTACGGGGCCTATCTCCGCGACCCGCACTCCGGGATCGAGGAGCACCACCACCTTCCCTCCATGTGGACCCCGTACGAGTACAAGGGACACAAGTGGGGCATGGCGATCGACCTCTCCACGTGCATCGGCTGCAGCGCGTGCATGATCGCGTGCCAGGTGGAGAACAACGTCCCGGTGGTGGGGAAGCAGGTCGTGATGCAGGGGCGCGAGATGCACTGGATCCGGATCGACCGCTACTACTCGGGTGATCCGAACGATCCCGACTTCGTGTATCAGCCGATGCTCTGCCAGCACTGCGAGAACGCGCCCTGCGAGACGGTCTGCCCGGTGCTCGCCACGGTCCACTCGAGCGAGGGGCTGAACGTCCAGGTCTACAACCGGTGCGTGGGCACCCGGTACTGCTCCAACAACTGCCCGTACAAGGTGCGCCGGTTCAACTGGTTCGACTACAGCCAGATCCGCGAGCCGTCGGTGCGGCTCGCGCTGAGCCCGGACGTGACCGTCCGGAGCAAGGGCGTGATGGAGAAGTGCACGTTCTGCATCCATCGGATCCGGGACGGCAAGGAGCACGCGAAGGCCCTGGGCGTGCGCGCGGGCGGGGACGACATCAAGACGGCCTGCCAGCAGACGTGCCCGACGGACGCGATCGTCTTCGGAGATCTGAACGATCCGAAGAGCAAGGTCGCGAGGCTCTACGAGAACCAGCGCGGATACGCCGTGCTCGCGGAGCTCAACACGAAACCGCGGATCCATTACCAGACGAAGGTCCGGAACCACGAGGAGGGATCGGCGTGAGCGATCACGTCCGCACCGGCGCGGCCGCGCTCGCCGATCCGCCCCTGATCGACCCGAGGAAGAGCTTCGGCGATGTCACCGCCGAGGTGGCTGCGCCGCTCGAGCGGAAGCCCGGCATGCTCTGGAAGGTGATGTTCGGGATCTCGCTCCTCCTCACGATCCAGTTCTTCCTCGAGATCGGCTGGCAGATGTACAAGGGGATCGGGGTCTGGGGTCTCAATCACCCGGTCGGGTGGGCCGTCGACATCACGAGCTTCGTGTTCTGGATCGGCATCGGCCACGCCGGAACGCTGATCTCGGCGATCCTCCACCTCTTCCGGCAGCGGTGGCGCACGGCGATCAACCGCTCCGCGGAGGCCATGACGATCTTCGCGGTCATGACCGCGGGACTCTTCCCCCTCATCCACATGGGCCGGACGTGGTTCGGCTACTGGCTCGTGCCGTATCCCAACTGGCGCTATCTCTGGGTGAACTTCCGGTCGCCGCTCGTGTGGGACGTGTTCGCGGTCACGACATACCTCACGATCTCCCTCTGCTTCTGGTACGTGGGGCTCATCCCGGACTTCGCGTCGCTGCGCGACCGGTCCACGGGCTGGCGGCGCGCGATCTACGGCGTGCTCTCGCTGGGCTGGCGCGGCTCCGAGCGCCACTGGCAGCACTACGAGCGCGCCTACATGATGCTCGCGGGCCTCTCGACGCCCCTCGTGCTCTCGGTGCACAGCATCGTGTCCTTCGACTTCGCCACGTCGATCCTGCCGGGCTGGCACACGACGATCTTCCCGCCCTACTTCGTGGCGGGCGCCATCTTCTCGGGCTTCGCGATGGTGGTGACGCTCCTCGTGATCATGCGGAAGGTGTTCCAGCTCGAGGAGTACGTCACGATGCAGCACCTCGAGAACATGAACAAGATCATCCTCGTGACCGGGATGATGGTGGGATACGCCTACGCGACGGAGTTCTTCATCGCGATGTACAGCGGGAACAAGTTCGAGGAGTTCACGTTCATCAACCGGGCGACGGGACCGTTCGCCTGGTCCTACTGGATCATGGTGAGCTGCAACGTGCTCGCGCCTCAGGTCTTCTGGTTCCGCCGGTTCCGGCGGAACCTCGCGGTCATGTTCGTGGTGTCGCTCCTCGTGAACGTGGGGATGTGGTTCGAGCGGTTCACGATCATCGTGACGTCGCTCCACCGCGACTTCCTGCCGTCCGCGTGGTCGTACTACAAGCCCACGATCTTCGACTACTCGGTGATCATCGGGTCGTTCGGGTTCTTCTTCATGTGGTTCCTCCTCTTCTGCCGGTTCTTCCCGACGATCTCGATCGCCGAGGTGAAGAGCGTGCTCTGGACGGCGAAGAAGGCGGGCGGGGACAAGGCCGTGCGCCCGATGACGCAGGAGCAGGTCCATGTTTAATCCGTTCGACCGGAAGCCGCAGCCGACCCGAGGCGTGCTCGCGCTCTACGACGATCCGGACAAGCTCCTCCACGCGGCGGCGATCGCGAAGGAGCACGGGTTCCCGGATCTCGACGCGTACACGCCCTACGCGGTTCACGGCCTCTCCGAGGCGCTCGGCATCAAGAAGTCCTGGGTTCCCTACGTGACGCTCGTGATGGGCCTGAGCGGGGCCGCGCTCGGCCTCACCTTCATGATCTGGACCTCGGCGTACGACTGGCCCATCAACGTGGGCGGGAAGCCGATGATCTCGCTCCCCGCGTTCATCCCGATCACCTTCGAGTGCGGGGTGCTCATCGGCGGGACCATGACGCTGGCGGCGCTCCTCATCGCGTGCGGGCTCCCGAACCTGAGCAAGCCGATCCTGGACCGCGATCTCACGAACGACCGGTTCGGCCTCTGGATCCCGGACTCGGGTGACGCCTGGAACGAGGAGCGCGTGATCCAGACGCTGCGCCACACGAACGCCGTCGACATACGGGTGGTGCGTGTCTAGCCGGGAGCTTCTCGCCATCGGCGCGGCCCTCCTCCTCGCCTCGGGCTGCACGCGGCAGAAGGACTCGACCGCCATCGAGTACATGCCCGACATGGCGTACGGCCCGCGCGTGGCCGCGCAGCACGAGGATCCGCTCCGGCCCGGGCAGAGCGTGAACCGGCCTCCGGTCCCGGGGACCGTGCCGAGGAACTACACTCCGTACCGGTACGCGCAGGCGGACAGCCTCCAGGCCCAGGCCGAGCTGGTGAACCCGCTCCCGCGCACGGCGGCCGTCATGGCCCGCGGCCGGACGGTCTACGGCAACACGTGCATCGTCTGCCACGGGCCGCAAGGGGACGGGCAGGGGAGCATCGTGCCGCTCTACCCGATGCCCCCCACGCTCCACTCCGCGAAGGTGCGGGGGTGGCCCGACGGCCGCATCTTCCACGTGATCTCGAGGGGACAGAACCTCATGCCGAGCTATGCCACCCAGATCGTTCCCGAGGACCGGTGGGCGGTCGTGCACTTCGTCCGAGCCCTCCAGCGCTCGCACGCGCCGGCGGCCTCGGACACGGTGCGGGCGGGGGCGCCCGCTCCCGGCGGCGCGCCGGCGGACACCTCGGCTCCGGCCCGCGCCGCGTCGAAGCCGGCTCCGGCCCACGGGGAAGCGCTGACGCACGCGGAGGTCGCCCGATGAGCGCGCCGCACGGAGCCCACGTGGACATCGCGGCCCTCCGGGAACGAGTCGCCCCGATCCCGGTCCGGCGCGGGGTGCAGGCCATGTTCGGCATCATGATCGCGATCGGGGCCATCAGCTTCCTGATCGCCGTTCGCTCCGACGCGGCGCGGGATCGACAGCTGGCCTATGCGAGCTTCCTCGTCGGATACGTGTACGTCCTCGGGATCGCTCTCGCGGGGACCTTCTTCACGGCGCTCCACTATCTCGTGGGGGCGACCTGGAGCGTGGTGGTGCGCCGGGTCGCGGAAGCGTTCAGCTCCTATCTCCCGGTCGCGCTCGGGCTCCTCCTCGTCCTCCTGCTCGGGATCCCGCACCTGTACGTGTGGTCCACCCATCCGGTCGTCGAGGGGGGGCACGCGCTGGACCTCACGAAGGGAGGCTGGCTCTCGCCGGGGGCCTTCACGATCCGGCTCGGTCTGATCCTCGGGCTCTGGACCCTCTTTGCCTGGTACTTCCGGCGAAACTCCTTGCGCCAGGACCAGACGGGAGACGTCTCGCTCACGCGCGCGAGCGGCAGGGCGGCGGCGGTGTTCATCCTCCTCTTCGCGCTCACGGCGACCCTGGTCGCGTTCGACCTCCTCATGTCGCTCGAGCCGACCTGGTACAGCACGATCTTCGGGGTCTACTTCTTCGCGGGGCTGTGGCAGGCGGGGCTCGCGGCGCTCGCGATCGTCGTGGTGCTCCTGAGGCGCATGGGCGCGCTCGAGGGCGTGGTGAACCGGTTCCACTACTGGGATCTCGGAAAGTACATGTTCGCGTTCTCGGTCTTCTGGATGTACATCGCGTTCTCCCAGTTCATGCTGATCTGGTACGCCAATCTCCCCGAGGAGACGGGATGGATGATCAAGCGGACCTTCACGAGCTGGGGGGGCATCGGGATCGCGCTCATCGTGATGCGGTTCGCGATCCCCTTCTTCGCGCTCATGCCGGTTCGCGTGAAGGAGAACGAGGTCGCCCTGGTCACGATCGCCGGGATCATCCTGGTCGGGCACTGGCTCGACCTCTACTGGACGATCCTCCCGGCCTTCTCGGAGCGGGGGGTGGCCCTCGGCTGGACCGAGATCGGGATCACCCTCGGCTTCCTGGGGTTGTTCGGATGGACGGTGCTGCACTTCCTTTCCCGGAACCCGGTGGCGGCGCACCGTGACCCCCTGTTCGAGGAGAGCGTGAGGTTCCACGGATGACGAACGAGCACCCGCACGGCCCGGCGCCGCACGGGCACGACGACGACCCGCACGGCGAGTCCCTGTCCAACGTCCTGGCGATCGCGCAGTTCCTCGTCACCGCGGTCGTTCTCGTGGTGGTCGCCGGCCTCGCGTACGTGGCGGGAAGGCATTCCGGCGGCGGTCATGGCGAGGGGAACGCGCCCGCGCCGGCGGCCGCGGCGGCCAATGTCTCGGCCCTGCTCGACCCGACGCCGGAGCTGATCGCGGAGGGAAAGGCGCTCTACGGCGTGAACTGCGCCTCGTGCCACGGGAACACGGGCACGGGAGACGGACCCGCCGCGGCGGCGCTGAATCCAAAGCCGAGGAACTTCACGTCGGGCGAGTGGCGGTACGGAGGCGGCCTGGCGCGCGTGGTTCGCACGATCAGCGAGGGCTCGCCGGGGACGGCGATGGCCGCGTTCGCGAACCTTCCCATGGGCGACCGCGTCAAGCTGGCGCACTACGTCCGTTCGCTCGGACCGAGCCTCGCGGAAGACAACCCGGACGACCGCGCCTGGCTCGTCCCACCCGGCTCGGGCGAGGGGGCGACGGCCTCGGGCGGAACGGCCGGCACGCCGGCCCCCGCGCCGGCAGCGCCCTCCGGGCCCGTGATCTCGATCGAGGATGCGATCGCGGCCCTGGCGGTGCCGGAGACGGCTCCCGGAACCGTGGCCGTCCCGGTCGACGCCGTGCCGGTTCACTCCGTGTACTCCGAGCGGTGCGCCTCCTGCCACGGCATGCCGGGGGAGGGCGGCTCGCGGGTGCGGATGCTGGGCTCGGCGCCCTACGCCTACGTCACGACCCGGAGCCTCGGCGCGTCGCCGGCTCCGTGGGCTTCGGATCCGGGCGCGTTCGAGCGTCTCGTGGTCCGGGGGATCCCGGGGTACGCGATGCCCGGCAATGGAGACCTCTCCCGCGGGGAGATCAGCGAACTGTACCAACACGTCCTCAAGCTACGCGCGCTGCAGTCGACGCGGACCTCGTCGCCGCGGCCCGCGGGGAGCTGAACCTGAAATGAAGACGCTTCGACATCGATTGGCCTGGGTCTTGGGGATCCTCCTCGCGCTCGGAACGGTCCTCGCGGGGACCGCGCACGCCTGGCTCACGAATCCGGTCACCCCCGTCGCTCACGAGGTGCGGGAACTCTTCTGGCTGGCCTTCGGCGTGACGATGTTCTTCTTCGTCTTGGCCGAGATGATCCTTCTCATCGCGATCATCAAGTTCCGGGCGCGCCCCGGGGTGGCGCCGGCCACGTTCCACGACAACGTCAAGCTCGAGATCGTCTGGACCGCGATTCCCACGCTCGCGATGGTGTTCCTGTCGGGACCGTCGTTCCAGACCCTCCAGTACCTCGAGACCGTTCCCAAGTCGGACCTGACCGTGGAGATCATCGGGCACCAGTGGTTCTGGGAATACCGGTACCCCGGGCATGGCGTCGTGTTCGCGAACGAGCCGCTCGTGATCCCGTCGGGGAAGATCGTCGCGGCCGACCTGACCTCGATCGACGTGGTCCACAGCTGGTTCGTCCCCGAATTCGGGGTCAAGATGGACGCGAATCCCGGCCGCGTGAACCACACCTGGTTCGAGGTGGAGAGGCCCGGAACCTACGGAGGGCAGTGCGCCGAGCTCTGCGGCGTGCTCCACGGGGACATGCTCATCACGGTGAACGTCGTCAGCCCCGAGGAATTCGAGCGCTGGCTGGCCGAGAAGAAGAAGGGGGCCTGACGGTATGGAAGCGGGAACTCTGACACGTCCGGGAGCTCCGACGCCGGCGCACGCGCCCGCGGCCGCGAAGCCGAAGAGCGTCCTCCTGGACTGGCTCCTCACGACCGACCACAAGAAGATCGGCGTGATGTACGTCTGGATGTCGTTCTTCTTCTTCGCTCTGGGCGGGATCTTCGCGCTCCTCATGCGGACGCAGCTCGCGGCGCCGGGTCTCCACGTGCTGCGGCCGGACGTCTACAACCAGATCATGTCCCTCCACGGGACGTTCATGATCTTCTTCTGGACGATTCCGGTGCTCGCGGGGCTCGGAAACTACGTCGTGCCGCTCCAGATCGGAGCGCGCGACATGGCCTTCCCGCGCGTGAACGCGTTCAGCTTCTGGCTCCTTCTCCCCGCCGGGTTCCTGATGCTCGCGGGGATGTGGATGCAGGGCGGCGCGGCCGCGGGCGGCTGGACGAGCTACCCGCCGCTCTCGGACCGGCAGTACTCGCCGGGACCGGGAATGGACCTCTGGATCCTGGGACTCCATCTCGCCGGCATGTCGTCGATTCTCGGCGCGATCAACTTCGTGGTGACGGTGCACAACCTGCGCGCTCCCGGGATGTCGTTCCTCAAGATGCCGCTCTTCACCTGGAACGTCGTGATCACCCAGTACATCATCCTCTTCGGCACGCCGGTGCTCGCGGGGGCGCTGACGATGCTCCTCACGGACCGCATGTTCGGGACGGCGTTCTTCCATCCCGCCGCGGGCGGCGATCCGGTCCTCTGGCAGCACCTCTTCTGGTTCTACTCCCACCCCGCCGTGTACATCATGGTGCTTCCGGCCATGGGCGTGATCTCGCAGGTGCTTCCGCCGTTCGCGTCCAAGCGTCCGTTCGGCTACAAGGGAATGGTCCTCGCGACGCTCGGCATCGGCGTGATCGGCTTCCTCGTCTGGGGCCACCACATGTTCGCGAGCGGAATCGACCCGACCCTTCGTCGGTTCTTCAGCTTCATGTCGATGGTGATCGCCGTTCCGACCGGCATCAAGATCTGGTCCTGGCTCGCCACCGTCTGGGGCGGCTCGATCCGGTTCCGCACGCCGATGCTCTACGGGCTCGGCTTCATCTCGCTCTTCACGATCGGAGGCATCACCGGCGTGTGGCTCGCGCTCGTGCCCTTCGACGTCCAGGTCCACGACACCTACTTCGTCGTGGCCCACCTCCACTACGTGCTCTTCGGCGGCTCCCTGATGGGGATCTTCGCGGGGGTCTACTACTGGTTCCCGAAGATGTCGGGGCGCATGTACCACGAGGTGTGGGGGAAGGTGCACTTCTGGCTCACCTTCATCGGCATGAACCTGACCTTCATGCCGATGCACCTCGTGGGCATGCGCGGGATGCCGAGGCGGATCTACACCTACCAGGCTCAGTACACGCTGGAGAACCAGATCGCCACGGTCGGGGCCTTCGTGCTGGGGGTCGGGATGCTGATCTTCATGATCAACATGCTCGCGAGCCTGAGGTGGGGGAAGAAGGCGAGCGACGATCCCTGGGACCACGCGGAGTTCAACAAGACCCTCGAGTGGACGGTCAGCTCGCCTCCTCCCAACGAGAACTTCCACAAGATCCCGGTCATCCGGTAGTGGAGGCGACGCGCCCCGCGACCGCGCGGGGGCGCAGAGCATGCTGACGGCATCGTCGAACCGGCTTTCGGGCCTCCTCACCTGGACCCTGACCCTCACGTTCGTCCTCGTGGTGTGGGGCGGCGTGGTCCGGCTGAGCGGTTCGGGTCTCGCGATTCCCGACTGGCCCCTCGCGGAGGGGAAGCTCCTCCCGCGCGCGCAGCACAACGTGCTCATCGAGTACGGGCATCGATTCCTCGCCATGCTCGTGGGCTTCTCGACCCTCGCGATCGCGATCCTGGTCTTCCGCTCCTCCGCCGCGCGGCGCGGCAGCCTGGCCGGCCTGACGATCGCCGCTCTGATCACGCTCGCGTTCCAGGTGTTCATGGGCGGACGGGTCGTGATCGAGGAGCTTCCGGTCGACCGCGTGGTGACCCATCTCCTCCTCGCGTTCGGATTCTTCGGAATCCTCTTGATGATGCGGCTGCGCGTGGGGGAGGAGATCCCGGCCGCCGCAGGGAGCGGACCGGCCCCCGGGGACCGGCCACCTTCGGACCCTCGCGCCCGCGGGCTCGCGCGGTTCGCGCACATCGCGGCGGGGCTCGTCTTCCTTCAGGCGGGCCTGGGCGCCTGGGTGTCTTCGTCCGGCGCCGCGCTCGCGTGCCCCGACTTCCCGGCCTGCCAGGGCACGCTGACCCCGAAGATGGAGGGCCTGGTCGGAATCCACTACGCGCACCGTCTCGGCGCGTACACCGTCGTCCTGGTCGTCCTGGGGCTCCTCCTGGCCGCCGCGCCGGCACGGCTTCCGGGAAGGGCCCGGTGGCCGCTCCGATTCTCGGGTATACTGCTCGCCACCCAGTTCCTCCTTGGTGTCGCCAACGTGCTCGGACGCGTGCCGCTCCTGGTCAGCGCCGCGCACCTGGGAACGGCGCTCGTCCTCTTCGGAGCGCTCCTGATCGCAGCTCATGAGCTTCGCCGTGCGTGACTACATCCTCCTGACGAAACCTCGCATCGTGCTCCTC
>DASTBC010000083.1 GCA_035712245.1 Candidatus Eisenbacteria bacterium | reverse complement strand
GAGCATGCAGGTCAGGACCTCGGTGGTCCCGACGCAAAGCAAATCCAGCTTGCCGTCCCGGTTCACGTCGGCGAGGTCCACCTCCAGCGCCGCGAAGCTCTGCGTCACCGTCGTGGCCGGGCCGAGCGTTCCAGGACGCGTCCCCAGGCGCACGCTCGCGAGATTCGATGTGGAGGCGGTGACGACGTCCAGGATTCCATCGCGGTTCAGATCCCCTGCCGCGATACGTCTCGTACCGGCTGACGTGGGGTAATCCACGCGGGGACCCAGCGCGTTTCCGAAGTCCGGGGGCGTCTCGAGGAGGGACCGAACGGAAACATCGTGGACCGATACGATATCGGGCTCTCCGTCCCGATTCACGTCCCCAACGGCGAAATGAGGCGTGGGATTACTGCTGCTCGAGTGGGGCTGGCCGAGAGAGTAGGCGAGCGGCGGATCAAAGCGGCCGGTCCCCTCTCCGAGGTGGACCTCGACACTCGCGGGGGGAGGATCATCGAAGGGCCAAGGGTCTAACGCGGGATCGGGCAGACCCGACGCGACGAGGTCCGGATATCCGTCCACATTCACGTCCCAGGATTCCAGTCGATATCCGTTCTGCTCCAGCGTTGGAACCGAAGGGGCCCCGAGGAACCCCCCGGCTCCGTCGCCCAGCAGGACATCGATTCCTCGAGTCCCGCTCTGGCCGCACTTGGCCTCCAGCATCGCCAGGTCAGGCCTGCCGTCGCGGTTGAAGTCCCCGATGCACAGATCCGCGTAGATCCGGCTGGCAGGCGAAACCAACTTAGGGGGACCGAGCGTGCCGTCCCCGTTCCCGAGCAGAAGGAGGGCGCCCGAGGTGGTCGTGACCACCACGTCCGTGATTCCGTCGCGATTCCAGTCGCCCGGCGCGAGGGACCGAACGTCCCCGATGACGTTCTGGGGGGCGTTCGGGAAGTAGGTCCCGTCCTCGTTCTGGGTGTGGACCCGCACCACGTTCACGTCGGTCACGACGAGATCCGGGCGTCCATCGCGATTCATGTCCGCGACGGACCGCCGGTGGAGCGTTTGTCCGGGCATTCCGAATGCGGGGGTGAAGTTGAGGAAGCCGAACGTGTAGAGGGTGTAATGAAACTCGATCGACGTGCCACTCTGGAAGGCAATGTCCGGCCGACCGTCCCAGTTCCAGTCCCCGGTCACGATCGTGCTCGCACCGCTCGCGGGGCCGCCAGGCACTTCCACAAAGGTACCGTCCCCTTGCCCGAGCCCGATCCCGATTCCACTGGACTTCGCGACCGCAACGTCGAGGGTCCCGTTCTTGTCGAAGTCCGCCAGCGCTTGATAGAACACGGAGGACGAGAACGGAGTGATTTGCGGTTCGGAAAAACCCCCGGCTCCGTCGTCGAGGATCAGGGAAATGGTGTGGAGCCGGTTATCCAGTGGATACGGACTGGCGCCCACCAGATCGAGACGCCCGTTCCCGTTCACGTCGACGAGCCGCAGGTCGCCGGTCCACTGATGAGCCGGGGCGTAGAGGTCGTCGTCCTCCTGGAACGTTCCATCTCCATCCCCACGCAGCACGCGCACCCAAGGATCCGAGATCCCCGTCGCCACCAGGTCGAGTTTTCCGTCGAGATCCAGATCCCCGAGCTCGAAAGCGTCAAGCGCGCCCAACGAGTAGGATTCTGGAGCAAGGAAGTTTCCTCCTCCGGTCGCGACGAAGCTCAGAATGTGGGGGCCGGCGGCCCCGCTCTGTGAGAGCACGACATCCATGAGGTCGTCCCCGTTGAGATCCACGATGACGGCATGCAACACTTCATCCCCTCCGGGGAGGAGGTGCTTCACATACGAAAACCCGCCGGACCCGTTTCCCTGCAGTAGCGTCGCTCCAAACGAGCCCACCGCCACCACGTCCAGGATGAAGTCGCCCGTGAGATCGCCAACCGCCATGCCATTCGTCGCATACGGGCTCGGTGGAGTCGCGGCATGGAGAACAAGCGTTGTGAGCCCGGCTGCGCTGCCGAGCAGGACGGCGATCTTCGGCTCGCCGCTCGAGTCCGACCCAGGTGCCAGGACATCGGTCCACCCATCCTGGTTCACATCGGCGAGAACGAGGCCCCGCCCCCACCATTCCGAGTTACGGATCGCCAGATTCGTCCCGGATACCGGCGGTCCGAAGGACCCGGTCCCGGTGCCGAGCATGACGCACACGGAATCCGCTTCTCCCACGTACAGATCACCGCCGGTGCGGACAACGGCATCCAGGGCTCCATCCAGGTTCATGTCCGCAAGCTCGACAGCGCACGGCTTATTCAGCGTCGGGTAGTTCACCTTGGGAAGGAACGGCGAGGACGCGTTCGAGTCGGAGGAGTGAAGGAGCACCGAGACCGTCTTCCCCACCTGGGGAGGGATGCTGTCGTTCCGGTTCACGACCACGAGATCGGGCCGGCCGTCCGCGTTCAGATCGCCGGCCGCGAGCCCGTTGGGCCCGCCGGCCCGATAGGCGGAGCTCGCCGTCCAGTGCCCCACGTCGAGGAGCTGGGCGCCGCGAAAGAGCGGGTTCCACGCACCGCTCGCGCCGGTTGGGGAGATGGAGCAAACACCAAGTGCAAGCAGGAGATAGGCGAGACCTCGACGGGCGACCTCCACGGCGTGCCTCCGGTTATGGTGGTGGGGGAGTACTTGGGCGGGAGCAGCATGCTCTAAAGCACGAAAACCGGACCAAATGGCTCACGCGGTCTTGCCTGGCGGGCCGACGGCGTACAATGAGTGACGCTCCGCCTTGGGGCGGGCCAAAGCGCCACGGGTCCTGCAGTCTCGAGCCACACGATGACCGATAAGCGGGTGACAGAGCTTCTGCTGGCCTTGCAGGACGGCAACCGCGCCGCGCTCGACGACCTCGTCCCGCTCATCTACGACGAGCTTCGCGTCATCGCCCGGCGGAAGCTCCGGGGGGAGAGGGCCGGGCACACCCTCACGACGACGGCCTTGGTCCACGAGGCGTACCTGAAGCTGGTGCGCCTGGACCAAATCCAGTGGCAATCCCGTGCCCACTTTCTCTCCATTGCGGCTCGAGCGATGCGCCACGTGCTCGTGAACCACGCACTCCGGCGAAAGCGCGGGAAGCGCGGTGGCGGCGCAGCACATCTTCCTCTGAAGGACGGGAGCGCCGGTCTGCCCGTCGCCGAGTTGGATCGCATCCTCGAGCTGGACGCTGCCCTCGAAAGGCTCGCGGGCTTCAACCCGCGGCACGCCCGGATCGTGGAGTGCCGTTTCTTCGCCGGCATGACGATCGAGGAAACGGCCGCCGCACTCGATATCTCACCGGCCACGGCGAAGCGGGACTGGACGCTCCTGCGCGCCTGGCTCGTGCGCGAGCTGGATGAGGGCCGATGAACGCCGCCGACTGGGAGCGAGTCCAGCAGCTCTTCGAGAAGGCTCTGGAGGTACCGGCCGAGTCGCGAGCCGTCTTTCTCGCGGACGCGTGCCGTGGCGAGCCACACCTGCAGGACGAGGTGGCCGCGCTCCTCGCGGCTCACGAGCAGACCGGGAACGCCGCATCCCTCCCCCCGGTCTGGTTCGAGGCGCTAGACGCTCCTTCGTTCCGCTTCGCTCCAGGAGAGCGCATCGCCGACCGGTACGTGATTCGCCGGCTGCTCGGCGTGGGCGGAATGGGCGAGGTGTACGAGGCCTGGGATGAGGCGCTGTCGATCGAGGTTGCGCTCAAGGCCCTGAGGGTCGCGGTCGAGACCGAGGAGGCGCACCGCCGCCTCAAGATGGAGGGATTTCTCGCCCGGTCGGTGTGGCATCCCAATGTCTGCCGCGTCTACGACCTCGGGCGGCACGACGACGAGAGAGGATCGACCTGGTTCCTCACCATGGAGCGGCTGCAAGGCGACCCACTCTCCACTCGCCTTCGCGGACGGAGGCTGCCGCTCTCGTCCGTCCGCCGGATCGCGCTCCAGCTTGCGGCGGCACTGGGGGCCGCTCACGACGCGGGAGTCGTGCATCGAGACTTCAAGCCGGGGAACGTGATCCTGGTTGCCCGGTACGGTGAGGAGCAGGCGGTGGTCACCGACTTCGGGATCGCGCGGTCGCTTTCGGAACCCGACGTGCAGGGCACGGACGGCGCGCTCGCGTCCCCCTTCGGCACGCCTGCGTACATGGCGCCCGAGCAGGTGCGAGGGGAACCCGGAGATGTGCCAGCCGACATCTACGCGCTCGGGGTCGTTCTCTACGAGATGGTCACGGGCCGGTTGCCGTTTCGCGGCGGCTCGATTACCGACGGGAACAAGCGCCGTCTTTCGGAAGATCCCCCATCCCCGCGGGATGTCATCGCCGATCTGGAAGAGCCCTGGGAAACCGTGATCCTTCGTTGTCTCCATCGGGATCCGGAGCGGCGCTTCCGCCATGCGGAAGACGTGGCCGCGGCTCTCGCGGGCCGAGTCGAGGCCTCCTCCGGTATCGCCGGACCAGCCGCGCCTGCATCGCTCCGACGATCCGCCCTTCCCGCGGAACGGAACCCCTTCATCGGCCGCTCGAGCGAGCTCGACTCCCTGGATCGAGCGTTCTCGTCCAGTACGAGATTGCTCACGCTCCTTGGCGCCGCGGGCATGGGCAAGACCCGGCTCGCGGTCCACTACGGCTGGCGGAGTCAGGAATCATGGCCGGGCGGCGTCTGGTTCTGTGACCTGCGAGAAGCCCGAGATCCCAATGCGATTGCCTCGGCCGTGGCGCGGGCCCTCGGCATCACGCTGGGTCGTTTGGACCCGGTCGAGCAGCTCACCCAGGCGATCGCGGCCCGCGGGCGCTGCCTTCTGATCCTGGACAATTTCGAACATGGAGTGGAGCACGCCGGAACGACCGTCGACCGATGGATCGACGGGGCGAGTGAGGCGCGGTTCCTCGTGACGAGCCGAGAGAGGCTCCGGCTCGAACTGGAGCGCGTGGAACCGATCGAGCCGCTTGCGGAAGTAGCGGCGGCGGATCTCTTCACGATCCGAGCCCGCTGGCTGATGCCTGGACTCGAGCTTCAGGACCGCGACGCAGAGGCCGTGCGGGAGATCGTTCGACTCGTCGACCGGATGCCGCTCGCGATCGAGCTCGCGGCGGCGCGCATCCGGGTGATGACCATTGCTCAGATCGTGGAGCAGATGCGCGATCGGTTTCGCCTTCTCACGGGCGGTCCCGGCGTCCGGCACGAGACGTTGGAGGTGGCGATCGACGGCTCCTGGGAGCTTCTCACGCCCTGGGAGAAGTCCGCGTGGGCGCAGTGCTCGGTATTCGAGGACGGATTCACGCTCGAAGCCGCGGAACACGTCGTGGATCTCAGCGAGTGGGCCGAGGCGCCCGCGATCGTGGACGTGCTCCAGTCACTCACGGACCGGAGCCTCTTGCGGGCGGAGGTGGGCTACGCCGCGGGTGTCGCGGGCGCACGATTTGGCATGTACGTGAGCCTGAAGGAGTACTCGCGGAAGAGGCTGAAGGAGTACCGTGCCAAACGTACCGGCGGCCTTCCGATCTACGAAGCAGCGGAGAGACGCCATGGCTCATGGTACTCCCGCTATGGCACGGACCGGGCGATCGACTCGCTGGACCAGGTGGGTGGCGCCGAGCGGCGCCGTGAGTTGAACCGCGAGCTTCCGAATCTCGTCACCGCGTGCCGGCGTGCTGTGAACTGGTCTGACGGTGCCATGGCAGCCGCAACCTATCGGGCCGCGGCCGAAGTGTTCGCTCTGAGAGGTCCCTTCGGAACGGGCATGGAGATCGGGCGCGAAGTCCTGAGGCTCGACGACCTGCGGGGGGCTGACCGAGTCTGGACTCTTTGCGCGCTTTCGCGGATGGAGCGATTGGCGGGTCTGAAGCAATCGGCGCGTGCTCAAGCAGACGAGGCGCTTGGTCTGGCTCGTGAAACGTCCGACCTACGACTGGTGGCGTTCATGGCGGGTTGGCTCGGAAATCTCGAGTTCGACGATGGTGCGCTCGAAGCGGCCCGTGCCCATTACGAGGAGGCTCTCGCCCTGCATCGATCCGAGGGAGACCTCGGACGCGCGGGACACGTGCTCAGCAGCCTAGGGATCGTCCATCACATCAAGGGTGACTACGAGAAGGCAGGCTCCCACTACCAGTCCGCACTCGAGCTCTTGCGTGAAACGGGGAATCGCAGGCGCGAGGCTCAGGTCCACGGGTTCCTCGGTACCCTGTACCGCGAACGGTGCCGATTTGCGGAGGCTTTAGCCGAGCACACGGCCTCCCTGGAAATTTCCCACGAGGTGGGGGATCGCTCCTACGAGTGTCAAACAGTCGGGAATCTCGGAAACCTGCACTTCGAGATGGGACAATTCCAGGAAGCACGCGCCTGCTACGACTCCGCCGTCCTCATGGCGCGTGAAATGGGCGACCGTCGAAATGAGGGCCTCTTCCTCAGCAACCTGGGCAGGCTGCATCTCGAGCAAGGCCGGCTCGAGGAGGCGCGGGTCTGCTTCATGACGGCACTGGCGCATCATCGCGTGGTCGGAACACGCCTTCAGGAGGAATATGCGCTGAGGCTGCTAGGTCAGCTGTCCCACCGAGAAGGAAGGAACGACGATGCCCGACGCGAGCTGGCCGATGCCGAGACCATCCTGCGCGAGGTAGGTCACCCGGTGGAGCTGTGCAAGCTCCTCTGCGTTCGCGGTGAGTTGGAGCTGAGTGTTGGCGATCGAGATGCGGCCCAGGCCGCATGGAACGAGGCCGAAACGCTCGCAAAGGCACACGGCTGGGCAGCGCAAGGCGAGCTCGGGGGAATGATCCAAAAGCTTCGCGTCGCGATCGCCGCGAATGCGGCGAAACCCTGATGCTCCGCCGCGTCTCGATCAACGACCACGTGACCGAAGCCGAGCTGACTCAAGCCGACGTCACCTCCGTCCCCTTTGTATCGCCACCCAGTCGAGGAGGCTCGACACGTAGCCCGGCGCCGTGTCCGGCCAGCCGCTTGGGCCCGGTTTCAGCCGGAAGGTGTGATCCGCGCCAGGGAAGATCCGGACCGTGACGTCTCGGTTTCCCGTGTGCCGCAGCTTGGCGGCGATCCGGGACGCGCTCTCCGCCGCCGGCACGCGCTGGTCGTCCGCTCCGTACACGAGCAGCACGGGCACGCGGACGCGCGCCCACGACTCGAGCGGCCGGTACCGGGCGAACACCTTCGAGAACGTCCAGTAGGAATTGTCGGGAGCGGGAGGAGCGAAGAACCAGGGCTGGTCTTTCGACACCGCGACGAGTGAGTCGAGTTTCGCACGCGAGCCACCACCCCAATAGGCGAACTCGACCAGCTCGGAAACGTACGCGCGGGCGTTCGCCGAGTCCGCTGCGGTCTTCGCCTTGGGATAGACCGAGTTCAGCACGCTGAAGATCTCCCCGGAGTCGGGCGGCACTCCGGCCGCGGCGGACCCGATCACGAACGCGACCTGGTTCGAGCGCGCCACGATGAGAGGCGCCAGCGTTCCGCCCTGGCTGTGGCCGTGAATTCCGATGCGACGCTTGTCGATCCTGGGCTCGCTCTGGAGCCGCGCGACCGCAGCCGCGCCGTCCGAGGCGAGATCCTCGAGCGTCGCCTGGCGCCAGTCGCCCGTTGATTTCCCGACACCGCGCTTGTCGAAGATGAGAGCGGCGACGCCATGG
>DASTBC010000082.1 GCA_035712245.1 Candidatus Eisenbacteria bacterium | reverse complement strand
ACGCTGGGCGGCCGCTTCGGGTACCGGCACGAGAGCGAGGACCGGCGCGTCCTGGATCCGTACGACCTCGACGTGTCGAGCGACGCGGCGGAGCTGACGGGAGGGGCCCTCTGGGTGTTGCCGGTCGCGAGCCGCATGGCGAGCCTCTCCGCGTGGGCTCAGTACGTGGCGCACAACGTCACCGGGCGTAGCGTGACGCCGCTGAACGACGACGAGTACGACTGGGACCGACCGCAGGTGGCGTACGGCGCGGCGCTGAGTGTCCGAAAAGGCGACTGGCTCCACGGCATCATCGACGGCCGCCACCGCTCGCACGACGGAGAGACGATCGCGCGCGTCAACTGGGCGCCGCAGTTCTACATGAACCCGTTCCCGTCGGAGACGGACCCGAACAATGTCTTCAACCGCACCTGGTCCGCGTCCCTGAGCGGGCTTCGCCACAACGAGGCGAGCACCCGCTGGATGATCTCGTATCCGGGCAAACCCGTGCGCCTTGGGCTTCGGTACGGGTACTTCCGGCAGTACGAGTGGATCCGTCCGAACGAGGAAGTGATCCCGACCGTGAGCGAGCTGGACGTGAAGCGTCAGGGATACCGCTTCGCGGGCGGGCTCTCGATGGACGTGGGGGAGCGAAAGGGCGTCGTCGCGGCCGAGGCGCGCATCGCGCGCGAGTTCCGAGAGGACTTCACCGACGTGATCGACGACCTCTCGTACATCACCTACACGTACCATTTCGGCGGCGAGTACCGCGTGAAGGACTGGCTCCCGGCCCGGGCCGGCGTGCAGCTCATCCGCCACGATCCGGACCGGGAGGACGGCATCGCCCCGCTCAAGGGAGCCGGTCTCACCCTGGGCGCGGGGTACTTCTGGACGGCGTTCCAGTGGCGCATCGACGCGGCCTACGAGCACTACCACTTCCGCTCCTCGCCCTACGATCCCGCCGAGGAGATCGGCTTCGGAAATCGGGCTTCGCTCTTCATCCAGCGCGCGTTCTAGGCTCCCACCGACACTCCCCATGAAGGATCTCGCCCGGCTGGCGCTGGACACCGCGGTCGCGCGAGGGGCCGCCGTCGCGGACGCGCGCGCGGTCGAGCTCGACCGCGAGGATCTCCAGGTCAAGAACGGCCAGGTCGGCGGCGTGGACCGCACCGAGTCGCGCGGTGTCGGCGTGCGCGTGGTGGTGAACGGAGGGTGGGGCTACGCCGCCACCGACCGGCTCACCCGGGAAGGTGTCGAGGCGTGCGCCGCCGAGGCGGTGCGGGTCGCGCGCGCGAGCTCCTCGATCCGCACGGAGCCGGTGCGTCTCGCCCCCGAGCCCCCGCGCCAGGCCGTGTGGTCTTCCGAGTGCGCGACGGATCCCTTCCAGGTCTCCACGGAGAAGAAGCTCGATCTCCTCTTCCGCGTGGACGAGGCGCTCCGGCGCGTGAAGGGCGTGTCGATCGCGGAGGGCTTCCTCACGTTCGTCCGGAAGCGCACGTGGTTCCTGAGCTCCGAGGGCTCCGACATCGATCAGACGGTGACGCGATCGGGGGGCGGATACCACGCGATCGCCGTCTCGGACACGGACGTGCAGCGCCGGACGTTCCCCCAGGCGGAGGGACACCACCAGACCCTGGGGTGGGAGTTCATCGAATCGCTCCCGTGGGTCGAGAACGCCGAGCGTGTCGGGATGGAGGCGGTAGAGCTCCTCTCGGCCGACCCCTGCCCGCCCGGCGAGCGCGACATCATCCTCGAGGGCTCCCAGCTCGCGCTCCAGATCCACGAATCCGTGGGGCATCCGACGGAGCTCGACCGCGTGCTCGGCATGGAGGCGAACTACGCGGGCACGAGCTTCCTCACGCTCGACACGATGGGGACGCTCCGGTTCGGCTCGCCGATCGTGAACCTAGTCGCCGACGCCACGCTCCCGCACGCGCTCGCCACCTTCGCCTTCGACGACGAAGGGGTCGAGGCGCAGCGGTGGCACATCGTGAAGGACGGGCTCTTCGTCGGCTATCTCACGTCGCGCGAGCTCGCGCACACGGTCCGCGACGCGCGGAGCCGCGGATGCGTGCGCGCGGACGGATGGCACCACGTTCCGATGATCCGCATGGTGAACCTGAGCCTGATGCCCGGAGACGGCGGCACGCTCGAGGACCTGATCGCGGACACGGACGACGGGATCTACATGGAGACGAACCGGAGCTGGAGCATCGACCAGCTCCGCTACAACTTCCAGTTCCAGACCGAGATCGCGTGGGAGATCCGGAAGGGGAAGCGCGCTCGCATGCTGCGGAACCCCACGTACCAGGGGATCACCCCGCGCTTCTGGAACGCGTGCGACCGGATCGGCGGCCCCGAGTCCTGGCAGCCGTGGGGCGTCGTGAACTGCGGCAAGGGGCAGCCCGGGCAGGTCGCGGACATGACCCACGGCGCCGCGCCGGCGCGGTTCCGGCGGGTGCGCGTGGGAGTGGGGAGCGAATGACCGAGCGGGAGGCGCGCTCCCTCCTCGACGAGGTGCTCCGGGCGGCCGGCCCGCTCGAGACCGAGGCCGTGCTCGGAGGCGGCGTCAGCCATCTCACGCGGTTCGCGAACAACGAGATCACCCAGAACGTCTCCGAGCGGCGCATCGTGCTCTC
>DASTBC010000081.1 GCA_035712245.1 Candidatus Eisenbacteria bacterium | reverse complement strand
CTCGCATCCGCGATGCCTTCGAACGAGCGAGGACCCAGCGACGGAGGCCGGCCATCCCCACGCCCCCGCTCGCAGGAACCGCGTGGCGCTGAGCTGCCCTTCGTTAGGTCTTCCGGACTACCAACGCGCCCTGCGCCCGCGGACGTCGACGTGCACGAACGGGCCGTGCGCCGAGTTGGCCTTGTAGGCGGAGAGCCCTCCGACGAGATCCGGATGCGCGCGCTCCACGGTTTCCGCCGCGTCGAAGAGCACGAGCGCGTCGGCGCGGGTAATGCGCCCGTCACGGTTCAGGTCGTCCATGTTCCCGTTCCGGTCCGCGTCCACGAACACGTCGGCGGCGTCACCGTACATGTGCCGGCTCAGGCTCGCGCGGCCGCCCTTGCCCACGCCCTTCACGTTGTACTGAGGCGTGCGGAACCCCGACATCACGTGGAGCCGGCTCGGCAGACCTCGCCGCTCGAGCTCCGTGGAGATCAGCTCCAGCTTGTCGAGCAGCACCGGCTTCACGACGAGGAACTTCGGCCAGACGTCCGCCTGGTCGTGCGTGAGGAAGTCGGCGAGCCGGAACTGGTCCGAGATCGCGGTGTGCTGGTTCTCGGCCGTGACCTCGATGAAGCCCGCGGGCGGGATATAGCCGGGCCTCGCTTCGGGCCAGGTGCCCATGCGGTAGCTCTTGAGCCCGTCACCCGACTTCGCCCCATACGGCAGGAGCGAGACCGCGTAGAAGGGATCCCCGTCCGGAGCGGTCATCGTGAGCGCGTGCACTCCCGGCCCGTTCGCGACGAGGTCCTTCATGCTGGCGAGCGACGGATCGGTCTGGAGCGTCTCCCAGGTACCCACGAGCGCCCGAAGCCTCCCGGATGCGCCCAGCCAGCGCTCGGGCACCGCCATGGCGGCCGGGGCCGGGACGGGTCCCGATACCGACACCGCTGAGACCGCCGACGCCGCCGGGGCCAACCCCTTGGAGGGGTCCGCCGCGAGGGACGAGTGATTCATGATCCCCCACGCCAGGGCGAGGGCGAGAACGGTGGTGACGACGAACCGCGTGAGCACGCGGACCGGCGCGGGGACCGACACGTGGAGCTTCGTTCGGAGATCCATGGGAGTAGGCCTCGAATTCGTTGCGGCTGGGTGACCCTGTCCGGAATACACGGTGGGACCGTGCAGAGGTCCGGAAAAGGGGACGGAACGACCGTCTACTTGGATGGCATCCAGCGACCCGGGATTCAGGGTTCCTTCGCTCCTATCTCCCTTTCAGAATGCTTCTTACGACAAATCCGACATTGGCGGGGCGCTCCGCGAGGCGCCTCATGAAATAGGGTACCCATTGCGTCCCGAAGGTGACGTAGACCCTCATCGTGACCCCCTCCCGGACGAGGCTCTCTTGTAACTCTCTCCTCACCCCCAGGAGCATCTGGACCTCCCACCCCGAGGCCGGGAGGCCGCGGCTCCGAGCCATCCCCTTCGCCTCCGCGAGCAACGATTCGTCGTGGGTGGCCACGGCCGGGGTGAATCCATCCTGGAACAGGGTGCGCATGAGCTCCAGGTAGCTCTCGTCCACCTGCCTCTTCTCCGGGAACGCGACCTCGGCAGGCTCCTGATACGCGCCCTTCACGAGCCGGATCTTCGGCCGCAAGGGCTTCAGCCGCTCGAGGTCCGAGGCCGTCCGGCGCAGATAGGACTGCACGGCCAAGCCGACGTTCGCATGCCGTGCCCGGACTGCCTCGAAGAGCCGGACCGTCGACTCGCAAACGGCCGAATGCTCCATGTCCATCTCGACGAAGTTCCCCAGCCGCTCCGCCTCCGCGGCGATCCGCGAGGTCAGCTCGCGACAGAGATCGGGCGCGAACTCGAGGCCGAGCTGCGTGGGCTTGATCGTGATGTTGCCGTCGATCCCCGCGCGCCGGATCTCGTTCAGGATCCGGACGTACGTCCCGCAGGACGCTTCCGCCTCGGAGCGTTCGTGGACGTTCTCTCCAAGCTGGTTCAGGATCACCTTCATCCCCTTCGCGTTCAGCTCCGAGGCCGTGCGAAGGGCGTCCTCCAGGGTCTCGCCGGCGATGAACCGCCGCGCGAAGCCCAGAGTCATGCCCGTCCTCGCGATGGGACGGGTCACCCATCCCTGAGACGAGAGCCACAGAATGGAGTCCCGGAGGAGCGCCATCGGGATCCCTTATCCCTTCCGGCGCGGCGGGTCGGGGTGCTTCATGCGGCGCCGGCTAGCTCCGCTTGTCGAGGGGCACGTAGGGGCGCTTCGGATGGCCCACGTAGACCTGCCGCGGCCGGGAGATCCGGAAATCCTTGTCGTTCCGCATCTCCATCCACTGCGCGATCCATCCGGGAAGACGACCGATCGTGAACATGACGGTGAACATGTTCACCGGGATCCCGAGCGCCTGGTAGATCACGCCGGAATAGAAGTCCACGTTGGGGTAGAGTTTCCGGCTCACGAAGTAGTCGTCCTTGAGGGCGATCTCCTCGAGCTGCATCGCGATCTCCAGCATGCGGCTCGAAACGCCGACACGCGCGATCACCTCGGCGCACGCCTTCTTCAAGATCGCCGCGCGCGGATCGTAGGTCTTGTAGACGCGGTGGCCGAACCCCATGAGCCTCGTGGTGTCGTTCTTGTCCTTGGCCTTCGAGAGGAACCGGTCCGCGCTCCCCTCCTGGGCCGCGATCATCTCCAGCATCTCGATGACCTGCTGGTTGGCGCCCCCGTGGAGCGTGCCCCAGAGCGCGCTGATCCCCGCCGCGATGCTCGCGTACAGGTTGGCCATGGAGCTCCCGACCATGCGCACCGTGCTCGTCGAGCAGTTCTGCTCGTGGTCGGCGTGGAGGATCAGGAGCAGGTCGAGCGTGCGCGCGAGCACCGGATCCACCTCGTACTCCTCGCACGGAATCGAGTACATCATGTGGAGGAAGTTCGAGGCGTAGTCGAGCCGGTTCTGCGGGTACATGGACGGCTGGCCGATCGAGTGCTTGTACGACCACGCGGCGATCGTAGGCATCTTCGCGATCAGCCGCACGATGGTCTCGTGGTGCTGGTCGTCCTCCTGATCCTGGTAGAACGTCGCGAGCGCCGCCACCGTGGCCGCACAGACCGGCATCGGATGGGCGTCCTTCGGCATCGCGTCGAAGAAGCCCATGAAGTCCTGGTGGAGCATCGTGTGCCGCGTCACCTCGCTCGTGAAGCCCTCGAGATCCGCGCGAGTGGGAAGCTCTCCGTGGATCAGGAGCCAGGCGACCTCGAGGAAGCTGCTCCGCTCCGCGAGCTCCTCGATGGGGTAGCCGCGGTACCGGAGAATCCCCTTCTCGCCGTCGATGAACGTGACGGCGCTGCGGCAGGAACCGGTGTTCCCGTACCCGGGGTCGAGCGTGATCATGCCGGTGGACGTGCGGAGGCTCTGGATGTCCATCGCGACCTCGTCCTCCGTGCCCCGAACGACCGGCAACGTCGCGCTCCTCCCGCCGTACTGAACCGTGGCGGTTCCGTCGCTCGCCGCGACGGCCTCATCCTTCACCTGAGCCTTCATGGTGGGTTTCCCTTTCCAGCGGGCCACGGGCGATGCGTGCGCGACCCGGGCCGGACGAAGGTAAGCAGCAGTCGAACCGTCGAATGATGCCCTACCGCCGCGCGCCGGTCCAGGTGGACCGATGGATCATGGAACCTGACACGGCGGGCGCCCGTGCGCCGGTCGGAGGCGCGCCGTCACCGTTGCAGGAGGTCCGCCCAGCGGCCGAGGACGAGCGCAGCGGTCTCGCGGATGTCGCTTACCGCCCGGAGGGTCTGGCAGAGGATCGCCTCGCCGTCCACTCCCGCCGCCTCGAGCTCGTGGCCGAAGGCCCGCGCCATGGCGTGCACCATGGCGGCGCTCACCTCCAGGTGGAAGAGGAGCCCGTACGCCTGATCCCCGTAGGAAAAGGCCTGGCATGAGGTGACCTCGGAACGGGCGAGGCGGCGCGCTCCCGCGGGAAGCTCGAACGCGTCGCCATGCCAGTGAAAGGGGGTGATCGGACTCCGGACTCCGCGCCAGAGCGCATCCTGCGCCGCGTCTTCCGTCAGCTCGACCGGCAGCCACCCGATCTCCTTCGTCCCGGGAGTCACTCGAGCCCCCAGGGCGGCGGCGAGGAGCTGGCTCCCGAGGCACACGCCGAGGATGGGAAGGCCGCTCGCGAGCGCGCTCCGGATGAGCTCGATCTCTTCCGCCAGGTGCGGATGCGTCTCCTGTTCGTAGACCCCCATCGGGCCGCCCATCACGACGAGCCCGCGCAGGCCCGAGGCGGATCGGGGAACCGGATCTCCCGCGTGGGTGTGTACCGTCTCGAACGGGACCCCTCGCGCGCGAAGCGCGTCCGCGATGAGCCCTGGCGTCTCCGGGGCGACGTGCTGGAGCACGAGGACGGAGCCGTTCACGAAGGAGCCCCGGACCGGAAGTCACAGGACAGGCGAGGCAGCGTATCCTGGACGAAGCGAGCTGGGCCCGCGGCACCATTCCGGCGCCGCGACGACGTGGGTACCGACCTCGAGGAGCGTGGCATGAGCGTGAAACCCCTTCGCCGTTCCACCCTTGTCATGACGCTTGCTGTCGCGTCCGTCATGCACGGGCTGGCCGCAGCGGCTCCCAAGGCCGCGCCGGCTCCACCGAGGTCGCCGCAACCCGCCGTGGTCGAGCATGCCACGTTCGCCGGCGGTTGCTTCTGGTGCATGGAGTCCCCGTTCGAGTCCCTGCCTGGAGTGCGGTCGGTCACCTCGGGCTACTCCGGGGGCGCCGAGAAGAACCCGACGTATTCCCAGGTCTCGTCCGGAAGCACCGGACACGCGGAAGCGGTCGACATC
>DASTBC010000080.1 GCA_035712245.1 Candidatus Eisenbacteria bacterium | reverse complement strand
CATGGCCGTCGCGGCCGTTCTCGGCGCCTCGGCGGCGCCGGCGCGGGCGCAGGTGTTCCACGTGCAGGCCGGCACGTCGACCCTGTACCAGGCCCACGGCGCGTCCCTCTACATCCGCTCCGACCGCTACGAGAGCTGGATCGGGCTCGCCGATCTCGACCCGCTCCGCGTCGGGGCCAAGGTGCGCACGCACCTCGCGGGAGCCGACTGGACCCTCGGAGACGAGAGCGTGCCGTTCCAGCTCCCGACGGACATCCTCCAGCCGGGACAGTCGATCCTCGCCCGCGGGCTCGGCATGCAGGTCGAGCGGGACGGCACTCGCGTCACGGCGTTCGGAGGAGCGACATCGGTGGTGAGCGCGTCCCCGTACTCGTTCTGGGCCAAGGGCGTGGATCCGGTCGGCCTGGTCTTCTTCGAGGCGCCGTCGGGCCCGAAGACGCGCGTGACCTCGCGCACGCTCTACTCGGGGGCGATGACCACCATCCTGGGCCTGGACTGGAAGGCGACCCCGAAGCTCGACACCGCATGGGCGGCGGGAGCCGGCGCCGAGGACGGATACTTCGCGTGGAGCGGCCGGTACGAGGCGAGCCGGGTCTCGGCCAAGGCGGCCTACGTCGTCTCCGGAGAGGAGTTCCGCCGCGTCCTCACGCCGCAACCCGGGGCGGCGGAGATGGATCGCGAGAACGTCGAGGTCACGGTCCGCGCCGCTCCGGGACTCATCGTGGGAGCGGCACGCAACACCTACCGACAGGCGGGAGGGGTCGAGTCCGGCAGGCGGGGCACGGTGAACCAGTTCCTCGTGAACGCGCAGGTCCGGCGGACGCAGCTCGGCGGAGCGCTCTTCGCGTCACGCGCTCCGGGTGCGGGCGGCACGGGCGTCTCGGTCACGCTCGGACGGGAGGTGATCCCGCACGTGCGGATGACCGGGAGCTGGCTCTACTCGGATCCCACGCAGGGGAAACCCTCGAGCACCGTGGTGCTCCACAGCCGGGAGACCCTGTCCCCGCGTTTCGAGCTGAGCCAGGTCCTGACGCACACGGGCGGGAACACCACGGTGAGCTTCGGCGGCGGGTTCACGTCGAACATGATCTCCGTCGGAGCGGAGTACCAGACGGTCTACCTCCCGTTCGCCGCGACGGACGCGTTTCGCCAGGCGCTCATGCTCACCGTCCGGTTCCAGGGGCTCGGGAACTTCCAGGGCACGCTCGGGAGCTACGTCGGCCCCGATGGCCAGGTCCGGTACACGGCGCAGGGGAGCCAGTATCTCTACCGCGGGGCCGCCGCGCCGCCGCAGACCTCGTTCGGCATTCACGACTTCGTGATCCGGGGAACGGTGACGGACGAGGAGGGCGCGCCGGTCAAGGGGGCCGCGCTCCGGATCGGCGAGGAGATCGTGTTCACGGATTCCAGGGGCTCCTTCTTCGTGCGCATGAAGAAGGAGCGCCCCTATGCGGTCCAGGTCCTCGTGGACGAGTTCCTGGTGTCGGGCCGCTTCGAGGTCGTGAACGCGCCGGATCAGGCCGTTGCAGGGCCGGAGGACGCGCCCGGGGAGATCACGGTCGTGGTGCGGCGGATCCCCGGTTCGCCCGTCCCGGCGGAGTAGATCGAAACGGACCATGAACCAATATGGCCCGGCGTTCGCACGCCGGGCCATTCAGCCTATGACGGAACGTTCGCTACTCGGCTCCGAAATAGAAGGTGAACCCGACCTGGCTCATGAAGCCGCTCCAGTCGATCTCCTCGTCCGAAAACGTATCGGACGTACCATCCGAGTACTCGAACTCGACGTCTCCGCTCTTGGCGATGCGATATCCCGCAGAAGCGTCGAGGTGCATCTTCGGGCTCAGCGCCATGTCCACGACTGCGGCGCCATGGAATCCGACTCCGCTGCCGCTGATCTGGGTCTCGTCGGATGCGGAGAGCCCCGATGAGAGCTCGGTCGCGGTGACTTCCAGAGTGCCGTCCGCCATGTAGTAGCCGATGCCGCCATTGATGCCGAAGCTCGTCTTGGACGCGGATGGGAACAAGTAGGTCGCGCCCAGGACGAAGGCGTTCGCCGGAAGGCTGTACTCGACCTCGTATCCGAAGGTGCCGTCGTCTCCGGAGCCGCTCGAGCTGGCGTTGAGGCGCTGATAGTCGAAGGACAGGACGACGGGACCCGAGGTGCGCATCTTCACGCCCGCCCCGAATCCAATGCCGCTGCTCACGTCGTCGACCGACGTTCCGAAGACGTTGTTGCCCTCCTGGATCGCATCGTTCACGTCATCCATGGAGTACGACTCGTATCCTCCGAACACGCTGAGGCCGAACTTGGACGCTCCCTCTGCCGGTGTCGGGCCCAAGGCCAGCGCGACGCCCAACGCAAGCAGGACGAAACCGGTTCGAGTCCGATACATTCTCATCCTCCTTCCTTAGAGCCCACGAGTTGGGGAACGACTTCCCATGTCCGCGGCCCACACGACCGCAGAGGGACTCAATACCCCTACCGGGCCCGTCCGTCAATGGTGAAGAGGTACACCAGGGCGAGGACGTCCCCAACCTAGAAGTCAAGGATGGGGCCTCCATGGCTACGGTGATGTCGACGGCGCGCCGGCTCCGAAGTAGAAGGCGAGCCCCACGCGGCTCATGAAGCCGCTCCAGTCGAGAGTCGCCTCTTCTCCCTGCAGGTTGTACGCGGTCTGACCTCCTACCTCCAGATCACTCGTCTCCGCGAAACGGTAGCCGGCTGAGCCCTCCAGGTGCACGACGGGCGAGATCCCGTAGTCGAGCGCGGCCAGCCCATGAAAGCCGAAGCCGCTCCCCTCCACGTCGATCTCGAACCCCACGCCTGCGGAGTCGGCTCCGATCTCACCGTCCCCCGAGTAGTACCCGACTCCCGCCCCGACTCCGATCCGAGCGCGGGAGGAGGACGGGAAGAGGTAGAGCAGGGTTCCCGTGAACGCGTCGGCCGGCGTCTCGATCTCGAAGCTTCCGCCGAAGACCTCCAGCTCCGAGCCCGCGTTGAGCTTCTCGTAGTCCAGCGCGATCATCAGCTTGTCGCCCGAAGGACGGATACGCAAGCCGCCCCCGAATCCCCAGCTGCTCGTGATCTCGTCCATGGAGAATCCGGTGCCGGCAAGCCCGTCGTTGACTTCGTCGATCAGCTCGTTGGCGTCTTCCATGGAGTGGCTGTTGTAGCCGGCGAAGCCGGCGATGCCGAACCGGGTTTCGGCGTGGGACGGGGCGGGTGCGGCGAGGAGAAGTGCTGCTGCCATTGCGATCAAGGCGAACGTCCCAGGGGTAACGTCAGGTCCGTTCATCAGCACTCCCTCCTTCGGTCGATGATAGGGTGCGGGGCCTGCGGGCCCCGCTAGGTCATGTTCTCCGGTGAGAACACCTTCGCGATCTGGTCCTCGGTGAGGAGCTTCCGCTCCCGCACGATCTCGACGACCGTCTTTCCGGTCTTCGCCGACTCCTTGGCCACCTCGGCCGCCTTCGCGTAGCCGATGTACGGGTTGAGCGCGGTCGCGAGCGAGATCGAGCGCTCGAAGTACTCCCGGGCGACGTCCTCGTTCGCGGTGATCCCGTCGATGCACTTGGTGCGGAGCACCTGGAGGGTCGAGGTGAGGAGCGCCTCGGCTCGCAGGAGATTGTGCGCGATCACGGGCATCATCACGTTCAGCTCGAGCTGTCCCGCCTGGGAGGCGTACGCCACCGTCGTGTCGTAGCCGAGCACCTGGTAGCAGACCATGTTCGTCATCTCGGGGATCACCGGGTTCACCTTGCCCGGCATGATGGACGAGCCGGGCTGCATGGCGGGGAGCACGATCTCGTCGAACCCGGTCGTCGGGCCGCTGGCGAGGAGCCGGAGATCGTTCGCGACACGCGTGACGTCGAGCGCGAAACCACGAAGGTCGCTCGAGAGACGCACGAACGGGGCCATGCTCTGCATCGCCTCGAAGAGGTTCTTCGAGGACCGGAACGGGGTGCCGGTGATCGCGCCCAGATGCGCGACCGTGCGCTCCCGGTACTTCGGGTGGGCGTTGATCCCGGTCCCGGCCGCGTTGCCGCCGATCCCGAGGTCGAGGAGCCCTTCGCGGCTCCGGCGTATGGAATCCCGCCAGCCGCGGACGCACTCGGCGTACCCCGAGAACTCCTGACCCAGGGTGACCGGGACGGCATCCTGGAGGTGCGTGCGCCCCGACTTCAGGACGTGCGCGAACTCTCCAGCCTTCGCCCCCAGCGAGTCCGCGAGGCGTCCCATCTCCTCCTCGAGCGGTCCCGCGAGCACGTGGGCCGCGAGGCGGATCGAGGTCGGGATCACGTCGTTCGTCGACTGTGCCATGTTCACGTGATCGTTCGGATGGACGAGCGAGTGGTCCCCCCGCTTCCCGCCCATCAGCTCGCAGGCGCGGTTCGCGATGACCTCGTTCACGTTCATGTGGAAGGACGTGCCGGCGCCGGCTTGGAACGCGTCCACCACGAACTGGTCCTGGTGCTTCCCGTCCAGGATCTCCTGGGCGGCCGCCTCGATCGCCTGGGCCTTCTTCGTATCGAGAACTCCCAGCTCGGCGTTGGCACGCGCGGCCGCGATCTTGATCCGGACCGCGGCGCGAACCATCTCGGGGTGGAGCCGCTCGCCGCTGATCGGGAAGTTCGCGATCGCCCGCGCCGTCTGCACGCCGTAGTAGGCGTCGGCGGGAACTTCGAGCGGTCCCAGAGAATCGCGCTCCGTGCGCGTCGCGGAAGCGGGCGCCGGCGGGGCGGCGGTGGAGGTGCCGCGAGTGTCAGACATGGCTCGTCTCCTGGGAGAAGGGGAAGTCGGGGAGCGCCTCGCTCGACCCCGGAAGGAGCACCGGACGCTCCCACACGCGGGAGAACGCGTCCGCGAGTCGCGCGATGACGCGCTCGCGCGCGGGAGCCTCTCCCAGCAGGGAAGCCATGGAGGCGACGCCGAGATGGCGGATGCCGCACGGATGAATGAGGTCGAAATGGCTCAGGTCGGGATCGATGTTCAGCGCGAACCCGTGATACGCGACCCACCGCCGCACGGCGACCCCGATCGCGGCCACCTTGCGGTCGCCCACCCAGACGCCGGTGTAGGGAGGATTCCGGCGCGCCTTGAGCCCGAACGCCGCGAGCGTCTCGATCAGGGCCTGCTCCAGATCGCGCAGATACCGATGGAGGTCCATTCCGCCTGGAAGCCCCGCGAGCGAGACGATCGGATAGCCCACGAGCTGGCCGGGTCCGTGATACGTGATGTCCCCGCCGCGCTCCACGGGAACGACCTCGATCCCGAGCCGCTCGAGATCGGTGCCCGCGGCCTTGAGGTTGCCGTCCTTGGAGCCCCGCCCCACGGTGAGCACGGAGTCGTGCTCGAGGAGGTAGAGGACGTCGGGCGACTCCCCGCGCGCGCGCGTCTCCACGGCCCGCCGCTGAAACGAGAGGGCCGCGCGATACGGCACGCGGCCCAGGTCGTAGATGGGAATGGGTTCGTCGCTGGCCATCAGATCGAGTCCAAGAGCCAGCTCTCCGGGTCCTCCAGCAGCTCCTTGACGCGGTGAAGGAACTGAACCGCGGGAGTTCCGTCGACGAGCCGGTGATCGAACGAGATCACGAGGTTCATCATCCACCGGATGGCGATCCTGCCCTCGCGGACGACGGGGCGCTCCTGGATCAGGTGGACTCCCAGGATGGCGACCTCGGGAACGTTGATGATCGGCGTCGACGCGGTCGCGCCGAACATGCCGGCATTCGTGATGGTGAACGTTCCGCCCTGGATGTCGTCGAGCGTGAGCTTCTCGGCACGCGCGCGATTCCCGACGTCCTCGATCTCGGCCGCGAGCTGGAGCAGGGTCTTCCGGTCGGCGGCCTTCACGTTCGGGACGATGAGCCCCTGGTCGCGGTGCACGGCGACGCCGATGTTGTACTGCTTCTTGGTGACGACCTCGGTGTCCGTCATCGAGGCGTTGAGGATCGGGTACTCGCGGAGCGCGCGCACGACCGCCTTCATGATGAAGGGCATGTAGGTGAGGCTCACGCCGTAGTCCCGCTTCACACGCTCCTTCATGCGGCCGCGAAGCTCGACCAGGGCCGTCATGTCGACCTCGTCCCACGTGGAGCAGTGGGCCGCGGTCTGCCTCGAGCGCACCATGTTCTCCGCGATCTTCTTGCGGAGATTCGTGAGCGGCTTCCTCTCGTCCTCCTCCGCGCCGGCGGCGAGGAAGGACGGAGCGGGAATCGGCTTCCTCGGAACCGGAGCGGCTTCGGGAGCGCGTCCCGGAGCCTGGGACGGCGCGGCGGCGGCGGCGACGGCCTGGGCCGCGGCGCCGGACTCGATGTACGCGAGCACGTCCTCGCGCGTGATCCGTCCGCCCATGCCGCTCCCGCGGATCCGCGAGACGTCGAGGTTGTGCTCCTTCGCGAGCTTCCGGACCGCCGGCGAGAGACGCATGCCGTCGGTCGAAGGAGCCTCGGGCGGCGCGGCGAGCGCCGTGCCGGCCATCGCGGGCGCTCCCACGGCGGCGGGGCGGCGCTCCGGAGCGGCCGGGGAAGGCTGCGGCGCGGGGCTCGGCGCCGGACCGGGTTTCGGCGGGGCGGCCGCGCCACCACCCGCAGGCGCCGCCGCGGGGGCCGACTCGCCCGCGGCGAGGATCACGCCGAGCGGATCGCCGACCTGCGCCACGGCCCCTTCCTGGACCGCGATCTGTCCCAGGGTTCCGGCCGCGGGGGCGGGGAGCTCGATGTTGATCTTGTCCGTGATGATCTCGACGATCGGCTCGTCCTTCGCGATCGGCTCGCCGACCTTCTTGAGCCATTTGCCGATCGTGCCCTCGACCACGCTCTCGCCGAGCTGGGGCACTACGATGGTGACGGGCATCCCTTCCTCCCGCTCGAGCCTGGACGGGCCCGGCTAGTAGGCGACGGTTTCGCGGATCGCCTGGGCGATCCGGTTGGCATCGGGAAGATAGTGATCCGCGAGGACCGGCGCGAACGGCTCCTGCGGCGCGTCCGGCGGGGACACGCGCCGGACCGGCGCATCGAGGAAGCCGAAGCCCTCTTCCGCGATCATCGCTCCGATCTCCGCGGCCACGCCCATCGTGCGCGGGTTCTCCTGCACCACGACCGCGCGCGCCGTCTTCTCGACGGAGCGGAGGATCGTCTCCCGGTCGTACGGGACGAGGGTGCGGAGATCGATCACCTCGACGTCGATCCCCTCCTCGGCGAGCTTGTTCGCGGCCTCGAGCGAGCGCTGGAGCATGAGCGCGTACGAGACCACGGTCACGTGCCGCCCTTCGCGCGCCACGGCCGCCTTTCCGAGCGGCACGGTGTAGTCGCCCGACGGGATCGCGGCCTTCACGGTCCGGTAGAGGCGCTTGTGCTCGTAGTAGAGGACCGGGTTCCCGCCCCGGAACGCGGACTTGAGGAGCCCCTTGGCGTCGTACGGATTCGACGGCGCCACGACCACGAGCCCCGGCGCGTGCATGAACCAGGACGCGTTGAACTGCGAGTGGAAGAGTCCGCCGCCCACCGCGCCGCCGCAGCAGCAGCGGATCACCATCGGGCAGGTGAACATGCCGCCCGAGCGATAGCGCATCTTGGCCGCGTGCTCGACGATGCCGTCGACCGCGAGCGAGATGAAGTCGTCGAACTGGATCTCGGGGGAGGGAATGAGCCCCGCGATCGCGGCCCCGACCATGCCCTGCACGAGGAAGTTCTCGGAGATGGGGCTGTCGATCACGCGCATCGGGCCGAACCGCTCGTAGAGGCCCTTCGTCGCCTTGAACACGCCGCCGTAGCCCGCGATGTCCTCGCCGATCAGGAAGATCCGCTCGTCGCGCTCCATTTCCTCGTGGAGCGCCTGGTTGATCGCCTCGATCAGCGTGATCGTCTTCGTCTCGGCCGGCGGCGCGGCGGCCGGGGGACGCTCGGTTTCCATGGTCTTCATCGCTGCGCTCTCTCCCGTTTCGGCGGCGTCGCGGGCTCCTTGCCCAGGCGCTCGGCACGCCGTGCCTCGGCGGCACGCGCTTCGCGCCGCTCGTCCTCTGTTTCCAGTATCAGGGGCGGCACCGGCTTCGGCCGTCCCTGCTTGTCGATCGCCACGAACGTCAGGTACGCCGTGCTCGTCCGCCGGCGCTCCCCCGTCAGCAGGTCCTCGCTCTGCACGTCGACCCGGATCTCCATCGAGGTCCGGCCCGTGTACGTCATGCGTGCCTGGATCCCCGCGACCTGTCCCACCCGGATCGGCGCGAGGAACGACACGCGGTCGATCGAGGCGGTCACGGTCTCGGAGCGGCAGTGGCGATGCGCCACCACCGCGGCGGCGAGATCGATCCAGTGGAGCACCATCCCGCCCAGGACGTTCCCCAGCGTGTTCGCGTCGTTGGGGAGGACCAGCTGAACCATTTCCACCCGCGTCTCGCGCGGGCTCACGCCCTTCAACCTAGGCGAGCGGGGCGTAGACGTCCTCCAGGATCTCGCTCGGATCCGGATGCGGGCTCTTGTCCGCGAACTCGATCGCGTCCTCGATGACCTGCTCGATCTTCTGGAGCGTCGCCTGCTTGTGCGCCTCGTCGATGACGCCGCGCTCCATCAGGAGCCGCTCGAACCGCGGCACCGGATCCTTCCGCTTCCAGGCCTCGAGCTCCTCCTGCGTGCGGTAGTTCGCGGGATCGATCTCGGAGTGCCCGTACCAGCGGTAGGTCTTCATCTCGATGAGCGTCGGGCCCTCGCCGCGGCGCGCCCGGCGGATCGCCTCCTGCGACGTCTCGTACGTCTGGAGGAGATCGTTTCCGTCGATCGTCACGCCGGGGAATCCGTACGCCGCGGCGCGGTCGGCCAGGTTGTCGACCGGCACGCCGAGCCGCTTGGGGACGGACTCCGCCCACAGGTTGTCCTGCACCACGAAGACGATCCCGAGCCGGTGGATCCCCGCGAAGTTCAGGGCCTCGTGCCACACCCCGTTCGACGTCGCGCCCTCGCCCACGAACGCCACGGCCACATGGTCCTTCTTCTGGATCTTGAAGGCGAGCGCGGAGCCCGTGACGATCACCGTCTGCGCCGCGATCGTGGAGGCGGGCGTGATGATGCCGGCGGGCTTCCAGCCGTAGTGGCAGGGGTGGGATTTTCCGCGGTCCGGGCTGTCCTGGCGCGCGAAGAGCTGGGCCATGAGATACCGGATCGGCATCCCCTTCGTGATCACGGCCCCGATCTCCCGGTGCTGGATTCCGATCACGTCTTCCGGCCGGAGCCCGTAGCAGGGCCCGACGACCGTCGCCTCCTGGCCGACCGCGCTGAAGTACGTGCCGTGGAAGCGTCCTTGCTTGAAGAGCCGGCGGCAGCGCTCGTCCACCTGCCGGACCAGATTCATCGTGTAGTAGAGCCCCTTGAGCTCGTCGTTCGAGACCGCCATCCATCCTCCTCGGGCTTCCTGGTGGGCACGCGCCGCGACTCGTGGGCGCGATGCGCTAGCACGCGAAGATATCAGAAGTTCGGGAACCGCGCCACCGCCCGGCCGCATCCTTAGAGACGTGGAGGGCGCGGCCACATCGCACTGCCCGCCGCGCGGCCGCGTTTGCTAGGATCGTACGTTCGATCCCACGCTCCGACGACACCCCAGAGGAGAAGAAATGGCCGAGCCCGCGATCCGCGAAACCCAAGTGTTGGATGCGCTTCGAACGGTCGTGGATCCCGACCTCCACCGCGACATCGTGAGCCTGGGCTTCGTGCGAAACCTGACGATCCAGGACGGCGTGGTCTCCTTCGACGTGAACCTCACCACCCCCGCGTGCCCCGTGAAGGACCGGCTCCGGGAGGAGTCGCGACAGGCCGTGCTCACCCGCGTGCCGGGCGCCACCGACGTGCGCGTGAACATGACGGCCGAGGTGCGCCGCCCGCCGGCGCCGGACCGGACCGCGCTCCAGGGCGTGAAGAACATCGTCGCGGTCGGAAGCGGGAAGGGGGGCGTGGGAAAGTCGACCGTCGCCGCGAACCTCGCGGTCTCGCTGGCACGGAGCGGGGCGCGCGTGGGCCTTCTCGACGCGGACATCTATGGTCCGAGCATTCCCATCATGATGAAGGCGGGCACCCCGGCCGAGCCCATGGAAGGCCACATCGAGCCGGGCGAAGCCCACGGCGTGAAGCTCATGTCGATGGGCTACCTGAGCCCGGGCGACCAGCCCCTCATCTGGCGAGGCCCGATGGCGCACAAGGCGCTCCAGCAGAGCCTCCTCGGCGTCCGGTGGGGCGAGCTCGACTACCTCGTCGTGGATCTCCCGCCGGGCACGGGGGACGTTCATCTCACGCTCGTGCAGACGGTGCCCGTCACCGGCGCGGTGATCGTCTCCACACCGCAGGACGTGGGACTCCAGATCTCGATGAAGACGCTCCGCATGTTCCAGCAGACCAAGGTGCCCCTGCTCGGAATCGTGGAGAACATGAGCACGTATGTCTGCCCGCACTGCGGCGCCCACGACGATCTCTTCGGCCACGGCGGCGCGCGCCGCGCCGCCGACTCGCTGGGGATCCCGTTCCTGGGGGAGATCCCGCTCGACGCCGCGATCCGCCGCTACTCGGATCGCGGGACGCCGGTCGTGCTCGCCGAGCCCGGGTCCCCGTCCGGCGTGGCGTTCCAGGAGATCACGGGACAGCTCGCGCGGCAGGTGAGCATCCAGGCCTTCCGGAACATCGCCCTCACGATCGTGGAGGAGTGACGCACCCGTGATCGCTCCCGACCAGACCGTCCCCGTCGAGATCCGCAAGAAGGGTGGCGAGCGGATCACGATCCGCTGGGGCGATGGGCACGAGAGCGTCTACCCGGCACGCCGGCTGCGCGGGCACTGTCCGTGCGCCCAGTGCGTGAGCGAGACGACGGGCGAGCGGCTCACGTTCGAGGAGCACGTGCGCCCCGACGTGGCGATCGAAGCCGCGCGCACCGTGGGGAACTACGCGCTCCACTTCGACTGGAGCGACGGCCACACGACCGGGATCTACAGCTTCGACTACCTCCGGCGGATCTGTCCCTGCCCCGAGTGCGCGGGGACGGCCGCCTAGCGCGCCGCCATTCGCCTTCTCGAAGGCCCGATCGCGGCCTACCAGGAGATGCCCGCCTGGCGCCGCACCCTCGTCGGGCTCTGGATCGCCGAGTTCTTCACGATGCTCGGGATCAGCATGTTCCTCCCGTTCCTGCCGCTCTATCTCCGGGAGCTCGGGGTCACCGAGCCGGGCCGGCTCGAGACCATGAGCGGACTCATCTTCGCGGCGCCGTTCCTCTCCGCCACGGTCGCGACGCCGGTGTGGGGATTCCTCGGGGACCGGCATGGGCGGAAGCTCATGGTCGTGCGGGCGGCGCTGGGGCTCACCGTGGCGTCGGCCCTCATGGGCTTCGCCACGTCGGTGGGGCAGCTCTTCTTCCTCCGCCTCCTGCAGGGCGCGATCAGCGGATTCATCGCCGCGGCGCTCGCGCTCATGGCCTCCGCGGCGCCGCGCGACCGCATGGGCTACGCCCTCGGAACGCTCCAGACCGCGATCCCGAGCGGCACGATCATCGGACCGCTCCTCGGCGGGTTCCTCGCGGACCGGATCGGCGCCCGGAACGTCTTCTTCGTGACGGCCGCGCTCACGCTCGTCGCGGCGATCACGGCGATGGCGCTCGTGCGCGAGGCGGAGCGCACGCGAGCCGAGGGGGGCTTCGGCCGTATCCTGGACAACTATCGCCTCGTGTTCGGCACCCCGCAGCTAAGGCTCTGCTTCCTCGTCCTCTTCGGGTGCCAGTTCGCGCTCATGTCGCTCCTCCCGGTGATGGCGCTCTTCGTCGAGTCGCTCGGGTCGCACGGCGCGCTCCTCGCGACCACGACGGGCGGCGTCATCGCGGTGACGGGGCTCGCGAACGTGATCGCGGCGCCGCGATGGGGAAGGCGGAGCGACCGGAGCGGCTACAAGCCGACGCTGAAGCGCGCGCTCGTCGGCGCCGCCGTCTTCGCCGTGCCGCAGGGGCTCGTCACGGCGACGTGGCAGCTCTTCCTCCTCCGGATTCCGTACGGGATCTTCGTGGGGGGGGTGGTGCCGAGCGTGCACGCGATGGTCGGGCTTCGCGCGCCCGCGGACCGGCGCGCGGGGATCATGGGCGTCACGTCGACGGCGCTCATGCTCGGGAACCTGCTCGGGCCTCTCTCCGGAGGCGCCGTCGCCGCGGCCTTCGGGCTCCGATCCGCGTTCTTCCTGTCCGCGGCCGCGCTGGCCGTCGTGCTCGCATTCCTGTTCCCGCGCATCCGGGACCCGGAGCGCGGCGATCCCGCGGACTCCGTGCCGCCACCGGGGGACTGACACGGCAGGCGGGCCGGGGTACGCTCGATCGATGCGATCCGGTGCCGCCGCGACACGCTCCTCGCCGATCGTCACGCTCCTCGAGGCTCTCCTCGCCGCATCCCTCGCCGGGAGCTGCGCTCGAGCGCCCGAGCCCAGGGAGCCGAACCCGCTCGAGGCGCCTCCGGTCGACTCGTCCCGCGTGAGCTCCCCGGACGAGCCGCTGTCGTGGGGATATCGCCGCGAGCTGGGCGTGGACCTCGATGGCGATGATCGTCAGGAGCGCCTGGTGGTCGCGTCCGACGTCACGCTCGGACCGGACGGCCGGCCGCTCTGGGAAGACGGGCACCGCTGGGCGGTCTTGGTGGACGCTCCCCAAGGACGAACGCTCCTCTACGCCGCGTTCGTGCCGAACGGATTCGTCGAGGCAGCCGCGCTCGCGGCGGACGATGCGGGAGCGCGGCGCGTGCTGGTGCAGGAGCGCACTCCGTCCCAGCTGCGCGCGCTCGAGGTGGAATACGAAGGCCCCGGCGCGGCGAAGCTCCGCTCCGGGGCCTACTACCAGCTGGGGACGTGGATCGAAGGCTCGGCCGTGATGCCCCCAGTGCGATGAACGCCGGGAACGCCCGCGATCAGTAGGTCGCGGTGGTGTCCCCAGCTCCGGTGGTACCTCCCATCGCCAGGCTCTCGTGCTCCTGCTTCAGCATGTCGTACTGCGCGCGGAGCCGCTGATGCTCGGCGTAGAGCGCCTCGTGATCCGCGTCCTCCGCGTTCATCCGCTGCTCCATGTCGGAAAGCTGCTGGCGGAACGTCGCGAGGTTCGACTCGTGGGCCGAGAGACGCGACATGCGATCGGAGAGGCCCATGGTGTCGGCCGCCCCTCCGCCCGCGGGCGGAGCCGTCATCGTGGCGCGAAGCTGGGCGTGCTGCGTCTCCCAGTTCGCCAGGTCCGTGTTCCAGGTCTGATGTTCCTGGGTCATCTCCGTCCGCTGCTGGGTGACCTCGGCAGACTCCCTCTTGGCGCAGCCCCACGCACTCCCAACGACGAGGGCCAGCACGCACAGCGAGCGCACGAACTTGGTTCCATTCATCGTTCTTGCTCCTCCTTGAAGTGGCGGGGCGCCCAACCACCTGCCGCCGCGCGGCTCGCGCGTCGCCCCCTCCTCGCGCCGGGCAGGGCCCGTCCCGAGGATCCGCGCTCGTGTCACATGCCGGCGCGCAAAACGGCGGGGTGTTGCAACTTACCTGCCACCTTCGAGCGGCACGTGGATTCGGCGCAATGGCGAGTGCCGCAACCAGATCACGCGACCGAACGGGCGGCGCGGAGACCGGGTCCGGGGATGCGCCGTCCCCATTCGGTCAACGCTCTGTACCGGTCTGTGTAAACCCTACCGTGGCTGGCGCGCCGGGATCCGGGGGCTCGCGCCGGCCCGTTGCCGCCCCGCCTCGAGCCGGGACGGCTGCGAGCTCGGAGCCCGCCCGGCGCGTGCTTGAGAGCCTCGTCCGCCGTATGGTAAGGTGTTGGGCTTCCGCGACTTTGCACACTTCGAACAACTCGAGGAGGAGGAGTGAAGATCGAGACCACGCTGGCGGGCAGCTATCCCAAGCTGCCGACCTCGCCGGGCGACATCAACCTGCGCGTGGTGAAGAACCGGCGCGACCAGGGGAAGGCGACGGAACAGGACGTTCAGGATGCGGTTCGTCAGACGACGCGCCGCATACTCGAGATCCAGGAGCGTGCCGGAGTCGACCTTCCCGTCGACGGCGCCGCGGGATGGGATGACGCGCAGACCTACGTCGCGCGCGGGCTCGGCGGGTTCCAGATCGCCGGGCTGATCCGCTATCTGGACACGAACACGTACTACCGCCAGCCCGAGATCGTGGGCCCGGTCACGTGGAAGGGGCCGATCACGGTCGAGGACTTTCGCGCCGCGCAGGCCATGTCGGAGCGGCCCGTGAAGGCGTTTCTCCCCGGGCCGTACTCGCTCTACCGGTTCTCGAAGGACCGCCACGAGGGGAACGAGGGCGAGGCGCTGGCCGCGATCGGCGCGGCGCTCGCGAAGGAAGCCGGTGCCCTCGAGGAAGCAGGAGCCCGCTGGATCCACTTCGAGGAGCCCTGGCTCGGCCGCGCGCATGCGGAGGACGCCCCGAAGGCGCGCGCCGCCCTCGCGCCGCTCCTCGAGGGGCGCAAGGCGAAGACCACGGTCCACGTCCCGTTCACCGCGCCCACCGCGGTCTTCGACGCGATTCGCGAGCTTCCCTGGACGGCGATCGGCCTCGACCTCCGCGAAGCGCCGGCCGGCTGGGACCTCCTGCCGCGAATCCCGGAAGGGCGCACGGTCGCGCTGGGACTGATCGACGCGCGGAACACGAAGCTCGAGGAGGCGGACGAGGTCGCGCGCGAGATCGCGCGCGCACGCGCGGCGCGCCCCGACCTCGCCTATCAGCTCTCCACGACGGCCAGCCTGGAGTATCTCCCGGCCGACAAGGCCGAGCTCAAGGTCACGCGGCTGGTCGAGGCGGCACGCACCGCCTCGCGAAACGGAGGTTCGTGATGTCGCGAGGATTGTGGACGACCACGGTCGGCAGCTTCCCCAAGCCGCCGCGTCTCGAGAAGGCCCGCCAGCAGCACGCCCGCGGAGAGCTCTCCGCCGAGGCGCTCGAGGCGATGGAGCGGGAAGAGACGATCGCCGTCATCAAGCGTCAGGAGGCGATCGGGATCGACATCATCGTGGACGGCGAGCTCTACCGCGGCGACATGACCACGTACTTCGCCGAGCGGATGCCCGGCTTCGCGATCTCGAATCCGGTGCGCTCCTACGGCAATCGCTATTACCGGAAACCGATCGCGGTGGGGCCGATCCGCCGCAAGAAGCCGCTCACGGTGGACTGGTGGAAGTTCGCGCAGTCCCAGACCAGCCGGCCGGTGAAGGGGATGCTCACGGGCCCGTACACGATGATGGACTGGTCCTTCAACGAGCACTACCCGTCGCGTGAGGCGATGACGATGGATCTCGCCGAGGCGATCCGCGAGGAGGCGTTCGCGCTCCAGGAGGCCGGCGCGAAGTACATCCAGATCGACGAGCCGGCCCTCTCGGTGCGTCCGGAGGAGCTGTCGCTCGCCGTTCGCGCGTTCGGCCGCGTCACGGAGGGGCTCCAGGCGAAGACGATCACCCATGTCTGCTACGGGGACTTCGACCTGATCTATCCCGGTCTGCTCGACATGCCCGTCGACCAGATCGACCTCGAGATGGCGAACAGCCGGTACGACCTCCTGGACCGCTTCCGCTCGCACCCGTTCACGAAGGAGATCGGATACGGCGTGCTGGACGTCCACTCGCATCGCGTCGAGACGAAGGAAGAGGTGAAGGAGGGGATTCGCCGCGGGCTCGAGGTGCTGAAGCCCGAGCAGATGTACGTGGATCCCGATTGCGGGCTCAAGACGCGCACGGTCGACGAGGCGTTCGCCAAGCTCGAGGTGATGGTCCAGGCGGTCCGCGAGATACGGGAGGAGAAGGGCATCACGACGTGACCCGAACGGGCTCCGCTGATCTGAGCGGGCTCGCGATCGACCGGGATTCGCCGCCGCCGTCCAGGCGCATGCCGCGCGGAATCCTGCTCGCCATCCTGGGCGTGGTCTTCGCCGGGCTCGCGGTCGTCCTCACGACCCTCCTCCGCCCCCGCGAGGCGGAGGTGCGAGTCGCGCGCGCCGAGGCGCTGGGCGGCGCGCCGGGAGCGGCCGCGTCGGAGGTGCTCACCGCGAGCGGGTACGTGGTGGCGCGCCAGCGGGCCTCCGTCTCCACCGAGGTCGCGGGACGGCTCGAGGCGCTCTACGTGAGCGAGGGGAGCCGCGTCCGCCAAGGTCAGGTGCTCGGCGTCCTGCGGAACGAGGATCAGAAAGCCGCGGTCGCCAGCGCCGAAGCGGCGCTCCGATCGGCGCAGGCGGCGCGCGTCGAAACCGAGGCGAGCGCGCGCGAGCTCGCGCTCCAGCTCCGCCGCTCCCGCGAGCTCCTCTCGCGAGGGCTCGTGAGCCAGGCCGAGTTCGACGAGGTCGAGGCGAGGGAAGAAGTGGCGCGCGCCCGGGTCTCGAGCGCCTCGGCGGAGGTGGAGAACGCGCGCTCGCGGCTCCGCGCGGCCCGCATCGAGTACGACAAGACCTTCATCCGAGCACCGTTCGCCGGCGCCGTGCTCCGCAAGGAGGCCGAGGTCGGCGAGATCGTGAGTCCGATCCCCTCGAGCGGCGGGCTCACGCGCGGCGCCATCGTGACGATGGCGAACCTCGCGACCCTCGAGGTCGAGGTGGACGTGAACGAGGGATATGTCGGCCGCGCGCGCGAAGGGATGCGCGCCGAGATCGCGCTCGACGCCTATCCGGCCGAGCGCTATCCCGGCCGCGTGCGCCAGATCGTCCCGACCGCAGACCGCCAGAAGGCGACGGTCCAGGTGAAGGTGGCGTTCGACTCCCTGGACGCGCGCGTGCTGCCCGAGATGGGAGCCAAGGTCACGTTCCTCGCGGATCCCGAGCCGCCCCCCGCCGGGGGCTCGCCCGTCGCGACCGGCGCGGTGGTCGTGCCGAGCGCCGCGGTGCGCGAGCGCGAGGGGCGCGCCGTCGTGTTCGTCGTGGAGGGCGGGCGTGTCGCCGCGCGATCCGTGTC
>DASTBC010000079.1 GCA_035712245.1 Candidatus Eisenbacteria bacterium | reverse complement strand
TGCCTTCGGAGGTGGGCTGGCCGTTCGGACACCCCACCTGAATCGCTACTCTAGCCTCTCGGCATGTCGTTGTCAATGCGGGCAGGAAGACCAGAAAGTGACCTCGGCGTACCGGACTCGCTCGTCCTCGAGGGAGTGCGCAACGCGTTCGCCGTGAGCCCCAGACGGATTCCCTATGGGTGGAGCGGAACACGCTCCGCGTGAGAAGGCAGGGTGATGCGCCGATCGGTTACCCCTTCTCGATTCCCATCCGTCGGACTTCGGAACCCGATCCCGACGATGATTCGATCGCGTCGAGACGGGTTCGTGACGTTGCCCGTCTTCTCCGAGAGGGCACCTTCGTACGACTGGAGCACAGCCATCAGCTCACCACGGGAGGTGAAGGCGCCATCCGGATGGATGAGGCGATCCAGAAGCTGCAACGGGGAGCCGCACTCGCCCCGGCCGACTCAGCAGCCCTGAAGAGTCTCGTAACGGTCCCCGATTGGGACGTGATCCGCCGCCCCCAACCGCTGCAGCGCGTCCACCCGCTGCCTGAGGATTAGAAGACGATACAGCCCTTGCCGACGAACGAGCGAGGACCCAGCGATGGAGGCCGGCCATCCTCCCGCCCTGCCCGCAGGAGCCGCGCTGCGCTGAGCTGCCCCTCTTACCCCCACCCGCGCCGATCCAGCGACGCATCGAGCCGCTGAATCGGTCGGAACCATGCGATCGCGACGAGGATCCCCATGATCGCGAGGCACAGCATCGACACCCAGTCGCCCCACTCGAGGAACCGCGTCGACGGGAGCCCCACGTCCACCGTGCCGGACACGATCGCCGGCTCGAAGAGCGGCGTCTCCTGCTTCACGCGCCCGTACGGGTCGATGAACATCGAGATCCCCGTGTTCGCGCACCTGGCGACGGAGCGGCCCAGCTCGACGGCGCGCAGGATCGCCATGTCGGCGTGCTGGACGGGCCCGGCGGTCTTCCCGAACCACTCGTCGTTCGTGATGTTGACCATGTACTGCGCGCCCTCGAGCGCGAACGTACGCGTGTGGTCCGGGAAGATGGACTCGAAGCAGATCAACACCCCGAACGTCGGACCCGCGCCCTGGAACACGACGGGGCGGGTCCCGGGCATCCACTCCGCCTGGCCCAGGTCGATCTTCCCGAGGAACGGGAGCACGTCCTGGAACGGGATCCGCTCGCCGAACGGTACGAGATGGATCTTCTCGTACTGCGCCGCGAACTTCCCGTTCGCCCGAATGAGGCCGGCCGCGTTGAAGGTCTGCGCCGCGCCGCTCGCCGAGAGCTTCGCGTCCGGATAGCCCGCGAGCACCGGGACGCCGATCTCGCGGGCGAGCGCCTGCAGCTGGCCGAGCCTCAGAGGCTCGAGCCGCACGAAGAACGGAAGCGAGGTCTCGGGCCACACGATCATCTCGGGCCGGGGCGTCGCGGACGCCGCCTCGCGCGTGGCCTGGAACATGGACGCGAGGATCGCGTCCTGCTTCGTCTCGTCCCACTTCTCCGCGCTCCCCACGTTCGGCTGCACGAGCGCGACCCGCGCGAGGGGCTCGACGGCCGCCGCCTCGCGGAGACGTCCCTCGCCCCACTGGACCGGGAGCCACACGGTCACCACCGCGAGGAGCACGCAGGCCACTCGCGCGGCCGTCCGGCGCACCACGATGGCTCCCGCGACGAGCGCGTTCACCGCGACGATCCAGAGCGAGAGTCCGGGAGCGCCATAGAGGGACGCGGTCTGGATCCACGCGGGCTCTCGAGCCAGCGCGTAGCCCAGGTTTCCCCACGGACAGCCGAGCGGCCCGGACGACTTCAACCACTCCCCCGCGACCCACGCGAGCGGGGCCGAGAGGAGGATGGGCCAACCCAGGCGGCGCCGGAGGAACCGCACGACCCACCCGAAGAGCGCCGTGTAGAGCCCGAGATAGAGGCCGAGCGCGAGGAGCCCCGGATAGATGAGCCACGGCATCGTCATCGCGTGCGACGGAAGCCGCACGATCCACCAGAAGGTCAGGATCGTGAAGACGATGCCGGTGACCCACGGAGCCCAGCGCGCCCCGAGCGGAGACGGCGTGCGGTCCCGGGGACCGGGCGAGCCCTCGTGGAGCACGACGAGGAGCGGAACGAGCCCGACGAAGACGAGCGGCCACGCTCCCGCGAGGGGAAACGCGAGGCTCAGGAGGAGGCCCGAGACGGCGGCGAGGAGCGGCCGCCAGATCGTTCTAATGAAGCCGAACTTCGCGGCGGGCCTCGGCGGACTGGTAGATGGCGTCGATGACCCGCATGAGCTCGCGTCCTTCTTCGGCGCTGGCCATGGGGCGTTCGCCCTGGGTGATGCAACGGAGGAAATGGTCGAGCTCCTGCTCGTAGGATTGCTTGTACACGTTCCGCACCGGTTCGGGCGGCGGCGTCACGTTCAGAAGGTTCCCGTTCAGCTCCTTGTGGATGCGGAACGGATTCAAGAGCGCCGCCCCATCCGTTCCGAACACGTTCAGGTACGGAAAGTTCTTCTCGAGGAGGAGCGCCCAGCTCACCTCGAGCGTCAGGGACGCGCCTCCGTCCAGCACGAGGAACGCGGCCACCGTGTCCTCGACGTCCTTCCGCGGATCGGTCACGTACTTGGTCGCCGTGACGGAGACCACCTGGGGATTCCCGAGCAGCCAGAGCGAGAGATCGAGCATCTGAACGCCGAGGTCCATCAGCACGCCCCCGCCGCTCGACCGCTTGTTCTCGTACCAGGCCGGACCCCGCCGCTCCGAGCGGCGCCGCAGCCAGCCGGTCTTGACGTAGAAGATCTTCCCGAGCTCCTGCCGCTCGAGGTACCCGCGCAGCATGGTCACGTCGCTCCGGAACCGGTTGTTCATGGCGTACATGAGAACCTTGCCCGAGCGCTTCGCCGCGTCCGCCATCTGCCCCGCCTCGGCGGCGTTCCGCGCGGGGGGCTTCTCGCAGAGGACGTGCTTCCCGTAGCCGAGCGCCGCCTGGGCCATGGGTGCGTGCAGGTGGTTCGGCGTGGCGATGATGACCGCCTCGATCTCGTCCGTGCGGAGGAGCGTCTCGAGATCGCCGACGGCGCGCGCGATGCCGAAGTGCTGGGCCACCATGCGGGCCTTCTCGACGTCGTCGTCGCAGACGGCCACGACCTCGACGTCGCGACGCCCCTTGAGGGCCGGCAGGTGGTTCACCTGCGCGACGACGCCGGTGCCGACGACTCCGAGGCGGATGGGACGCTTGGCCACGCGGACTCCGAAGGTCAGGGACGCTGCTCGCGAAATCGGGGGCAGTATAGGGTCGATCCCGCTCCGTTCAAAGGGTTTCCGGGTCGGCGCATGCCGTCGCGGAGGAGCCGGCCCGCTCCTCGTCCGCGAGCCGGCGGATCTTCTTCCAGAGCCCCTGGCGCGTGAGCCCGAGCGCGCGCGCGGCCGCGCTCTTGTTGCCCCCGGCGCGCTCGATCGCGCGGCGGATGAGCTCCGCCTCGAGCGCGCGCGTGCGCCCCCGGAGTCCGTCTCCCGCGTGCTCGCGCGCGAGCGCGCCCGCCGCCGGGGAGAGCCCGTCCCCGAGCGACTCGGCGGTCACGATGCCGCCGGGCGCGAGCGCGTGGACCGCGCGCTCGAGCGCCGCCTCCAGCTCCCGCACGTTCCCCGGCCACGGATGGTCGCTCAGGACCCGGACGGCCTCGGCCGTGATGGCCAAAGCCTCGGGTCGGGCCGCGCGGTGGAGCTTCCGGAGCGCGTGCGCCGCGAGGAGCGGGATGTCGTCCCGCCTCTCGCGAAGCGAGGGCGCGCGCACGGTGAGCACGTGGAGCCGGTAGAAGAGATCCGCGCGGAAGCGCCCCTCGCGCACCTCGGCGCGCAGATCGCGGTGCGTCGCGGCGATCACGCGCACGTCCACGCGACGCGCGCGGCCGTCCCCGACGCGGCGGACCTCGCCTTCCTGCAGCACGCGGAGGAGCCGCGTCTGCACCGAGTGACTCGCGTCGCCGATCTCGTCCAGGAAGAGCGTGCCGCCGTGCGCCTGCTCGAAGAGGCCCGCGCGATCCGCGTGCGCGCCGGTGAACGACCCCTTCACGTGGCCGAAGAGCTCGCTCTCGACGAGCGAGTCCGGGATGGCGGCGAAGTTGTGCGGCAGGAAGGGACGGTCCGCGCGGAGGCTCCGCCGGTGCAGCGCGCGCGCGATCAGCTCTTTTCCGGTCCCGGTCTCGCCTTCCACGAAGACCGGTGCGGGGCTCGGGCCCAGGGCTTCGATTCGGGCGCCGAGCGCGAGGAGCGGGGGGCTCCAGCCGGCGAGCCCGTGAACCTCGGCGTACGGGCCGAAGCCCCGCGGC
>DASTBC010000078.1 GCA_035712245.1 Candidatus Eisenbacteria bacterium | reverse complement strand
GAAGGAGTGCCGCGCGTCGTGCACGCCGATCTCTACCGGGTCCGGTCCCAGGAAGAAGTGCCCGGGCTCGCGCTCGACGATCTCGTCCATCCGGACGGGATCCTGATCGTGGAGTGGGCGGACCGCGGCGGCTCGAAGCTCCCGCCCGACCGCCTCGAGCTCGAGCTTCGCTACGTCGAGGAGGGCGGACGCGAGCTGCGCGCGCGGGGACGGGGAGCGCGCTGGGATGCGATCCTCATGGAAGGACTCCTGGACCGGGACCGGTGGCAGCATGCGCTATACCCTGGGAATTGACACGGCCGCGCCCGACGGCTCCGTCGCGCTCGCGGCCGACGGACGCGCCGTCGCGGTCGAGCCGCTCCTGCCCCGCGAGCATTCGAGCGGCCTCTCCCTCGCGGTGGACCGGCTCCTCGCCTCGCGCTCGCTCTCGCTTCACGACGTGACGGGCGTTGCCGTGTCCGAGGGCCCCGGGTCCTTCACGGGGCTCCGGATTGGACTCGCGTGGGCCAAGGGGTTCGCGCTCGGACGCGGGATCCCGATCGCGCTCGTGTCCGCGCACGCGGCCGCGGCGCACGCGGATCGGGGGGGGGCCGGCTGGATCGCGACGGTGCACCCGTCCGAGCGCGGATTCGTCGAGATCGCGCTCTGGAACGGACGTGGCGAGTCCGCGGTGTGGGGACCGGAGAAGGTGGAGATCGAGGATGCCGTCGCGAGGGCGGTCGAGGCCGCGCGGAGCCGCTCGCCGGAGGGGGATCTCTCGCGGAACGTCGTGGAGATCGAGCTTCGCCCCGCCACGGCCGCGCTCCTCTCCTCGATCGCCGAGGACGCGGCCGACGTCGAGGTCCCCGTCCGGCCGCCCGGTCCGCTCGGCGCGGCGGTCGCGGAGATCGGGGACCGCCTCCTCGCTTCCGGAGCGCACGCGGACCTCGTCCTCGCGGCGCCGGCGTACGGGCGCGAGCCCAATGCGCGGAAGCCGGGATCGTGAGCGCGGTCGCGAAGCCGGCGTCGGTGCGGATCCTGCCGCTCACGATGGAGCGCATCGACGAGGTGCTCGAGATCGAGAAGCTCTCGTTCTCCGATCCCTGGAGCCGGGAGATGTTCCGCTCGGAGCTCGAGGTCGGGGGAGGAACGTACGCCCGCATGGCGATCCGCGACCGGAAGCTGGTCGGGTACCTCCTGGCGGTGCTGATCGAGGACGAGGCGCACCTCGGGAACCTCGCCGTGCACCCCTCCGAGCGCGGGTCGGGAGTGGGGCAGCGGCTCCTCGACGACCTCCTCGGGACCGCCCGGGGGAGCGGGATCACCCGGATCACCCTCGAGGTGCGGAAGTCGAACGAGAGTGCCCGCAAGTTCTATTTCCGGAACGACTTCATCGATGTGGCCATGAGAAAGAACTACTACCGGAACCCCCATGAGGATGCTATCGTGATGCTTCGGAGCCTTCGGGAGGGCTCGAACGCATGACCTGGCTCAGGAAGGCGAAAGGCGGGCTCAAGGCCCAGCAGCGCCGCCGGGAGCTTCCGGACGGGCTCTGGACGAAGTGCGAGGACTGCGGCGAGATCCTGTATCACAAGGAGCTCGAGCGGAATCTCTGGACCTGCTCCAAGTGCGACTACCACTTCCGCATCTCCGCCCGGTCCTACCTCAAGATCCTGGCCGACGAGGACTCCTTCGTGGAGCGGTTCTCGGAGGTCGTCTCCACCGACCCGCTCCGCTTCAAGGACGCGCGGCGCTATAGCGAGCGCCTGAAGAAGTCGCGCGACGAGTCCGGCCTGTCGGAGGCGGTGGTCTGCGGCGAGGCCCGGATCGAAGGCAATCCGGCCGTGCTCGCCGTGATGGACTTCGCGTTCCTGGGCGGGAGCCTCGGTTCGGCCGCCGGCGAGCGAATCGCCCGGTCCATCCTGCTTGCCATCGAGACACGCCATCCCCTCATCATCTTCTCGGCGTCCGGAGGGGCGCGCATGTTCGAGGGGATCCTCTCGCTCATGCAGATGGCGAAGACGAACGCGCTCCTCGCGCGGCTCTCCGACTCCGGCGTTCCCTACATCTCGGTCCTGACGCATCCCACGACGGGCGGCGTCACGGCGAGCTTCGCGTCGGTCGGGGACGTGATCCTGGCCGAGCCGAAGGCGCTCATCGGATTCGCGGGACCGCGCGTGATCAAGCAGACGATCAACCAGGAGCTGCCGGAGGGATTCCAGCGATCCGAGTTCCTGCTCGAGAAGGGGATGGTGGACCGGATCGTCCACCGCACCGAGCTCAAGAAGACGATCGGGTGGCTGCTCAAGTTCTTCGCCGCGCGATCCGTCCTCCCGCAGCGGCCCCGCCGCCGGGCGGGCGAGTCGCTCGAGCGCTTCCGCGCGGCGTCGCTCCCCATCGGCACCGCGCTTCCGCCTCCTCCGCCGGAGACGCCCGCGGCCGGCGCGTCCGCCACCGCGGCGCCGGGCCCGGAGCCGAGCGGGAACGGATCGGAGCCCGGCTCGTCCTCTGCGGCGACGCCCGCGACCCACGCTCCTCTGCCGGAGCCGCAGCGCACCCCCACGCCCACCGCGAAGGAAGTCCCCGTCCAGGAATGACGATGGCCGCGGGCGTCACGCTTCGCGGACGCCTCGACGAACTCTACCGCTTCGAGCGAAGCGCCATGCGCCCAGGCCTCGCCGGGGTCGAGCGGCTCCTCGAGCTCGGCGGCCGGCCCGACCGCGCGTTCCCGTCGGTCCTGATCGCGGGGACGAACGGAAAGGGATCCGTGGCCGCGCATCTCGCGTCGATCTTGAGGTCGGCGGGACTCCGGACCGGTCTCTACACCTCGCCTCACCTGGTCCGGTTCGAGGAGCGGATCCGGGTGGACGGCGCCGAGATCGGCAGCCACGAGCTCGACGCGCTCCTCGCGACGTGGTGGCCGCGATTCGAAACGGAGAAGCCGTCCTTCTTCGAGGCGGCCACCGCGCTCGGCTTCGACCACTTCGCGCGTTCCGGGGTGGACGTCGCCGTGGTCGAGGTCGGCCTTGGCGGACGCCTCGACGCGACGAACGTGCTCACGCCGCGCGTCTCGGTGATCACCACGATCGCGAGCGACCACACGGAGATCCTCGGCCACACGCTGCGGCGAATCGCGGTCGAGAAGGCAGGAATCGTGAAGGAGAACGGCCGCCTCGCGCTCGGCGTGGCTCCGGGAGACGCGCGAGATGCCATCCTCGAGATCGCGGCCGAGCGGAGCTCGCGCGTTTCCATGCTGGGTGACGAGGCGAGCGTGCGCGTGCTCGGCACCGATCCCACGGGGACGAGCTTTCGGCTCCGGACGCGCTCGTTCCAGGGCGCGCTCCGGACGCCGCTCGTGGGACGGCACCAGGCGAGGAACGCGGCGCTCGCCGCGCTCGCGGCGGAGCTCTACCTGGAGGAACTCCCGAGGGAGGAGATCGCGCGGTCGATCGAGCGGGGAATCGCCGTCACGCGCTGGCCCGCCCGCGCCGAGGTGCTCCCGGGCGACCCTCCCGTGCTGGTGGACGCCGCGCACAACGCGGAGGGCGCGGCCGCGCTGGCGGAGACCGTGACGGAGCTCTGGCCGGGGAAGCCGGTGGTGTTCGTGGCGGGTCTCTCCCGGGACAAGGCGCACGAGGCCATCCTCCGCGCGCTCGGAAGGAGCGCGTCGCGCCTCGTCCTGACGCGTTCCTCGGGCGAGCGGGCGACTCCTCCCGAGGAGCTTCTCGCGGCCGCTCCCGCGGCGCACGTCGAATGCGTGGTGGTGCCGGACCCGGAGCGGGCGTTCGAGTCCGCCCGTGAGTGGGCGCTCCGCGCCGGAGGAGCGGTGGTCCTGACGGGATCCCTCTATCTCATCGGGGAGGCGCTTCCGCTCCTCGGGGCCGAGGTCCCCCGTGCGCTCTAGGCTCGCCCTTCCGTGGGCGGCGGCCGCGCTCGTCGGGGTCGCCCTCGTCTCCCTCGCGGTTCCCGCCGCCGGGCAGGACCCGGTCGACCGGAGCGACGGCGAGCCCTATCACCTGGAAGCGGACCGGCTCGAGGGCTCGGCGGCGGCCGGCGAGAACGTGTACACCGCGATCCGCCCCACCGTGGTCCACGGCACCACGACCGTGACGGGGGACTCGGCCGTGATCTACAGGAACCGCGAGCTCGTGCTCTTCCGGGGCAACGTGCGGATCGTGGACGGGACGACCCGCATGTGGGGACAGGAAGCCTCGTACGACCGCCGATCCCGGATCGCCACGCTTCGCACGAACGTGCGCATCGAGGAGGGGACGGCGCGCATCACGGGGCGCGAGGCGACCTTCTACCGGAACGAGAACCGCTCCGTGATCGTGGGAAATCCCCGACTTCAAGATTCCACCCGGACGCTGACCGCCGACCGGATCGAGCACGACCGGACGAACAACGTCGTGACCGCGATCGGGAAGGTGAACGCGTTCGACGCGGCCGAGAGCACGCGCGTCACCGCCGGCCGCGTCCGCTACGACCGCAGGAGTGACTACGCGTGGGCCACGGTCGACCCCGTGCTCACGCGGCTCGAGCGGGGCGGACAGACCACGGTCGTGCGATCCGACACCCTCGAGTTCGACAACCCGAGGCGCGCCGCCATCGCGATCGGGAACGTTCGTGTGGAGCGGGAGAAACTCCGGGCCACGGGGAGCCGGGCGGAGTTCTACCGGAGCGAGGACCGCGCGCTCCTCCTCGGGAATCCGCGCGCGTGGGACGAGCAGGGCACGGCGCGCGGGGACTCGATCGAGATCCGGTTCGCGCAGAACCGCGTCCAGTCGCTTCGCATGTGGCCCAACGCCGTGGTGGAGTACGAGGCACGTGCCGATTCCGCACGTGGCGAGCGGAACATCGCGCGAGGCGACACGATCACGGTGCAGTTCGCCGAGGAGGAGGCGCGCGAGGCGGTCATCGTGGGGAACGCGGAGAGCCGGTACTGGCCGAGCGCCGCCGACAGCGCGCAGGGAGGCCGGAACGTCTCGATGGGGGACACGATCCGCGTCTTCTTCGAGGGGGGCGAGCCGGCCCGCGCCATCGTGCGCGGGGGGAGCCGGGGCACGTACCACATGGCCGCGGAAGGAGACACGACCGCGGCGGGCCGGCGCGAGACGGTCGAGTACAAGGGCACCGAGATCCTGTACGACGTGAACCAGGGGACCGTGGACGTGATCGGGAAGGCCGACGTGACGTACCGGGAGGTGAACCTCACCGCGGATCGCGTCACCTTCGACTCGAACACGGACCGGATGCGCGCCGAGGGAGAGCCGGTCCTGAACGACGGAAAGGACCGCATCACGGGGTTCGCGATGACGTACGACCTCAACACCCGCCAGGGGACCGTCTACGAGGGGAGGACCACGTACGAGCGCGGGTTCATCCACGGCGAGCGCGTCCGGCGCGTGTCGGAGAACGTGCTCGAGGTGGCCGAGGGAACCTACTCCACCTGCGACATGACCGAGCCCCACTTCCACTTCGGGAGCAGGCAGATGAAGGTCATGATCCAGGACAAGGTCGTGGCCCGCCCGGTCGTGCTCTACATCAAGCGGATCCCGGTCCTGGCGCTCCCCTTCTACGTGTTTCCGATCAAGACCGGCCGCCACTCGGGATTTCAGCTGCCGCAGCTCGAATTCGGCTCCGCGACGGGCGGGGGGAAGTTCATCCGCAACGTGGGCTACTACTGGGCGATCAGCGACTTCATGGACGCGTCGACCTGGTTCGACTACTACCAGGAGCGGAGCTGGGTCGCGCACGGCCAGTTCCGGTATCACAAGCGCTACGGATACCAGGGGCAGATCAGCGCCTCGTACGAGAACGGGTTCGCGACCGGATTCAACCGATGGGATCTGATCGGGAGCCACTACCAGACGCTGGGCCCCGGCTTCGCGCTCACGGCGCAGGCGAACATGACGAACTCGAGCGAGTACCGGCGGGATCTCGAGCTCGGAACGAACGTGCTCCTCCGCACCCAGCGCAATCTCCGCTCGAACCTCTCGCTCCAGAAGGCATGGAGCGGCGGCGCCGCCAACCTGGGGCTCCTGCAGACGCAGGACCTGGACGCGGAGGAGGGGCAGCTCGAGACGCAGCGGTCCCTTCCCTCCGCCACGCTCTCGCTCAACGCGAGGCCGATCGGCCGTCCCGCGCGTGGGAAGGATCCGGCGCGATGGCCGTGGCTCAGCTCGACGATCTACAGCTTCCGCGCGAACGGGCTGTACGAGCGGAAGGACTACGCGACGGACTTCGTGCCCGACACGACCTTCGCCCTGGACTCCCTCGGCCAGGTACTGCTGGACTCGCTGGGCAGGGCGGTGGTGGATACGGTCGTGCAGGTTCCGATCGATTCGACCGACGCGCGAGGAGCGGTGCGGATGGACTTCACGCTCTCGGACACGCGCAACGTGCTCGGATTCGTGCGGGTGCAGCCGCTCTTCTCGCTCAACGGCATCTACTACAGCCGCGACCAGGCCGGGGACGCCCACTCGGTGGGCGCGGTCTGGCGGGCGGGCGTGAGCGCGAACACCGCGATCTACGGTACCTTCGCGCCGAATCTCGGACCGTTGCGGGCGCTGCGGCACGTGGTCACGCCCACGGTTTCGTTCGCGTTCCAGCCGGAGCAGCAGAACATGTTCTACACGGACGCGAACGGGATCCGCCGCTCGCGATTCCAGGGCGTCTCCGGGATCTCCCTGGTGAGCGGGCGGCAGAAGCTGCTCGGGTTCTCGCTCCGGAACGATCTGCACGTGAAGGTGGGCGGCGCGACGCGGCCGAGCGTCATCAACAACCTGATCACCATGGAGACGAGCGGCTTCTACGACCTGCTCCGGACGGAGCGCCCGCTCTCCGACCTCACGACGCGCCTCAACGTGAAGCCGATCCAGCGGAGCGATTTCGGGTTCAGCTTCGTGCACAACCCGTACGACTTCACGCTGCTCCAGTTCGGCGCCGCGACGGGAATCGGATTCCAGGGGCAGAGCCCGTACGGCGAGGAGACACGCTCGTTCTACCAGGAGCCCGGGGCCCAGGTCCAGGACCCGAACGCCCTCACACCTCAGGGCCTCTCGCCCTCGAGCCTCCCGTGGATGGTCAATCTCACGGCCGGATACGCCGGCTCGCGGGCGCGGGACGCGTTCTCGCCGAGCGGGTACACGCCGTGGACCTCGAGCGTCACGGTTCGCGGCGTGGGCTCGCTCAACCTCACGAAGAACTGGCACCTCGACTACAGCATGCAGTTCGACGCGAAGACGGGGCGCATGGTCTCCCAGGCGTTCACCGTGAAGCGGGAGCTCCATTGCTGGGAGATGCAGTTCACGCGAAGCGTCTCGGGCGACGTCGCGGACGAGTACTACTTCAAGATCAACGTCAAGAATCTGCCGGAGGTCTACTACGAGCAAGGCTCTCGCGGCCTGCGCGGATTCGGCGGCACGCAGTATCTCCCCTGACATCACGAAAAAACCCGCGTCCCCATGCGGAATCCGTTTGACACCCCCGGAGGCCGGACGTATGGTGACGCCCGCCCTTTTTCCCGAGAGGAGGTGAACCAGTGAACAAGACCGAGCTCATCGCGACCATCGTCAAGCGAACCTCTCTTTCCGCGCGCGAGGCCCGAAACGTCATCGACACGCTCTTCTCTCCCGGCAAGGAAGGACTCATCGCGTCGGCGCTCATGTCCGGCAAGAAGGTTCAGATCACCGGATTCGGAACGTTCGAGACGCGCAAGCGGAAGGCGCGCGAAGGACGCAATCCCCAGACCGGCGAGCGCATCAAGATCGCGGCGTCCAGGTTCCCGGCGTTCCACGCGGGCAAGGCTCTCAAGGATCGAGTTCGGAAATAGCGGTCCCCCCAACGGCTTTCGGGGCGGCAGCGGGGTTCTTCCGCGGCCGCCCTTCTCTTTTTCGGGCGATGAAGAAAGGAAAGAAAGGCGGCTCAGCGCTACGCGGCTCATGCGAGCGGGGCGGGGGGATGGCCGGCCTCCGTCGCTGGGTCCTCGCTCGTTCGAAAGCATCGCGTATCCGGGCACCACAGCTCGCTGCGGAGGCTTCCTCCGGCCGGCAATCCCCCCGCCTCCTCGCGTGGCACCACGGCCGCATGCCCGCGTCCTTTCATCCGTTCCCCGCACTCCGAGGAGGGGCGATCGGGGCCGATGAGCCGCGTACCCTGGTGCCGCCCTTCGTTTTTTGGGTGCCGGCGTTGAACCGGAAGGACGCGGCGGGGTATAGTCGTTCGACTCGTACCACCCATCCGAATCCGTGAGGAGGTGATTTCGCTGCCGCGTCTCCGCTATCTGCTCTTTCTCGTTGTGGCCCTTGCACTTGTGAGTGCGCCGCTGCTCCAGGGAAAGGGCTCCCCGACCGACATCCTGATCCAGAGCACGACCGACGTGTACGGAGAGCTCTCGCCCTGTGGCTGACACGCTCATCCGCTTGGCGGGCTCGCCCGGAGGGCGAGCCAACTCAAAGTAGGTGAGCTGAAGTTCCCGAACGGCTTCATCGTGGACTGCGGGGACATCTTCGGCCTGGCCGGGGAGCAGGACTCGCTCAAGAGCGCGTTCCTGATCCAGACCATGGACATGCTGGGCTACGACGTCGTGAACGTCGGCGAGCGGGAGCTCAACTTCGGGCAGCGGTTCCTGGTCGACGCCTTCAAGACGACCAAGATGGACCTGGTTTCCGGGAATCTCGTCTTCGCGAATTCCAAGAAGCCCTTCGCGAAGCCGTACGTCGTCCGGAAGGCCGGCACGGTGCGGGTCGCGTTCACCGGGCTGATCGGCAAGGAGATGAAGCTTCGGGAGTTCCCGGGGGACCCCAAGCTCGAGATCCTGGATCCCGCGACCGCCATGAAGCGGCTCCTCCCCGAGATGAGGAAGAAGGCCGACGTGGTCGTTCTCCTCTCGCACCTCGGCATGACCGAGAGCCAGAAGCTCACGATCGACGTGCCGGGGATCGACGTCATGGTCTTCGGGCATCAGCCGGGTCTCTACCGGACGCTCGCGAAGACGCAGGACGTGATCACGGTCCGTGGAGGCGAGCGCGGGCAGCACATCCCGCAGGTCCACCTGGTCGTGGAGGACAAGAAGATCACGTCCTTCGACGGCGAGGTCGTGATCCTCGACGACAAGATCCCGGCGGATCCCGACATGGCGAAGCACGTGACCGAGTTCGAGAACCAGATGAACGAGCGGAGGAACAATGCCGCCGAAGCCTCGGTGCAGCAGGCCGAGCAGAAGACCCACGCGGACATCACGGGCGACCGCTACCTGGGCGAGCAGAACTGCCGGCGCTGCCACGAGATGGAATACCAGGCGGTCGCGAAGCACCCGCACGCGCACGCGCTCGAGACCCTGACGAAGAACCAGCGCGACGCGACGCCGGAATGCCTCCCGTGCCACGTGGTCGGGATGGGCTCGGCGGGCGGGTTCGTCTCGAAGCAGGGCACGCCCCAGCTGGCGAACGTGCAGTGCGAGAGCTGCCACGGCATGGGAACGCAGCATCCGACGGAGGGTGCGATCGTCGGACCGGACGTCTGCATGCGATGCCACACGCACGAGCAGAATCCCGACTTCCAGTACGACGAGATGGTCGCCAAGATCGTCCACTGGGATTAGCGACGACATGACCCGGAACGCGGTTCGGGCCGTCCTCTACGGGGCGGCCCTTTTCTTCTTCCTGACCCCCGAGCCGGCACGAGCCCAGGCGCTCAAGCTCACGACCCTGCAGCTCTCCTCGGAGACGGTGGTGGGTCCATGGGTCTCCTACCGGGTCCGGACCCAGAGCCGCGCGCTTCCGATCCGCGAGTACACGCAGCGCGTCGCGATCGTGGCCCGCGAGACCGACGGGTTCTGGGTCGAGCTCAAGACCGAGGGGCTTCCGTCGGGGCGGCGCATCGAGCGCGGGTTCTTCCTGCCCCCGATGGGGGGGCGAGGCTCGTACCGGCTCGAGCGTTACCAGGTGCTCCACGCCAACGGGAAGCTCTTCGAGTACCCGCCGGAGCGGATCCAGTCGCTCCGGTCCGAGGGCGACGTCACCACGATCGAGCTCTTCGAGTACGACTCGGCGGTTCCGCCGACGGTCGAGAGCCTTGGGCCCGACACGCTGCACCTCGGCAAGCGCGTCGTGCCCGTGGACGGGGAGCGCACGCTCCGCGCCGGCGCGAACGCGTGGCCGGTTCCGAAGGACACGTCGTACGTGAACCGGCCGCTCCTCGTGCAGACGGTATGGAAGAACACGGCGGTCCCGATCACCGGTCTCGCGCGATCCCTGTTCCAGGTGGTGACCGAGCGGGTGCCCTCCGCCGAGCGCTCCCTGAGGCCCACGGGCGCCTCCGCACCGCCGGTGCCGCCCT
>DASTBC010000077.1 GCA_035712245.1 Candidatus Eisenbacteria bacterium | reverse complement strand
CCCGCTGGTGAAGGCCGCGACGGGCGAGGAGGTGACGCCCGAGGACCTGGGAGGCGCCGAGGTCCACTCGCGGGTGAGCGGCGTGACGGATCACATGGCCGCGAACGAGGAGGATGCGCTCCACGTCGTGCGCGACATCGTGGAGCGGATGAACACGGTGAAGCGCGTGGATCTCGACCTCGCGGAGCCGGCGGATCCCGTGTATCCGGCCGAGGAGCTCTACGGAATCCTCCCCACGGACACGAAGCAGCCCTACGACGTGCGCGAGGTGATCGCGCGGCTCGTGGACGAGAGCCGGTTCCACGAGTTCAAGGCGGCGTACGGCACGACTCTCGTGTGCGGGTTCGCGCGATGGATGGGATATCCGGTCGGGATCGTGGCGAACAACGGGGTCCTCTTCTCGGAGAGCGCGCTCAAGGGGGCGCACTTCGTGGAGCTCTGCTCGCAGCGCCGGATCCCGCTCCTCTTCCTCCAGAACATCACCGGCTTCATGGTCGGGAGGAAGTACGAGTCGGGCGGAATCGCGAAGGACGGAGCCAAGATGGTGCAGGCCGTGGCCACCGCGGAGGTGCCGCGGATCACGGTGCTCGTCGGCGCGTCGCACGGAGCGGGGAACTACGCCATGTGCGGGCGCGGATACCTGCCGCGCTTCCTCTTCACGTGGCCGAACTCGAAGATCTCGGTCATGGGCGCCGAGCAGGCGGCGTCGGTCCTCGTCCAGGTGAAGCGGGACCAGCTCGCGCGCGAGGGAAAGACCCTTTCGCACGAGGAGGCCGAAGCGATCTCGAAGCCCGTGCTCGAGAAGTACGAGCGGGAGGGGAACCCGTACTACGCGACCGCGCACCTCTGGGACGACGGCGTGGTGGATCCCGTGGACACGCGGAGCGTGGTGGCGCTCGCGCTGTCGGCTTCGCTGAACGCGCCGCTCGTCCGGGGTCCCGCTCCGGTCTACCGGATGTGAGCCGCGCGTGAGATCCGAGATCCGCCGTAGGGGCCCCGAGATCCGCCCATGAGTCCCGAGACCCGCGTCCTCTCCGCCCTCGAAGGACCGGTCGCCCGCATCACCCTCGCGCGGCCCGAGGTGCGAAACGCGTTCGACGACGTGATGATCGTCGAGCTCTCACGGGCGCTCGAGGACGTCGGCGAACGCTTCGCCTCCGATCCGGGAGGAGCTCCGCGCGCGCTCGTGATCACGGGCGAGGGGACCGCGTTCTGTGCGGGCGCGGACGCGAACTGGATGCGGCGGAGCGTCTCCTACACGCGCGAGCAGAACGAAACCGACGCGCGGCGCATGGCGGCGATGCTCCGGCTCCTGGACGAGCTCCCGGTGCCCACGATCGCGCGCGTGAACGGCGCCTGCCTGGGCGGCGGCATGGGGCTCATCTCCTGCTGCGACGTCGTGATCGCGGTCGAGAGCGCCGACTTCGGATTCACCGAGGCTCGTCTCGGCATCGCGCCCGCCGTGATCTCCTCCTTCGTCCTTCCGAAGACGGGCGCCTCCGCGGCGCGCCGCTACTTCCTCACGGCCGAGATCTTCAAGGCCGAGACGGCGCGCGCGATCGGCCTCGTGCACGAGACCGTGCCCGTCGAGGCGCTCGACGCCCGCGTCGAAGCGATCCTGGGCACGATTCTCGGAAACGGCCCCCGGGCGGTGGCCGCGGCCAAGCGGCTCCTTCGCGAGAACCTCGCGCTCCGCCGGGACGACGCGATCGAGAATTCCGTGCGCGCCATCGCCGCGCTCCGCGCCTCGGAGGAAGGCCAGGAAGGTCTGAGCGCCTTCCTCGAGAAGCGCCGACCCGCCTGGAAGGCGTGACGTGAAGCTTCCCGCGAAGGTGCTGATCGCCAACCGCGGGGAGATCGCGGTGCGCGTCGCCCGCACGCTCCGCGCCATGGAGATCGCGTCGGTCGCCGTGGCGTCCGAAGCCGACCGCGGCGCGCCGCACGTGAAGGCATCCGATGAATTCGTCGTGATCGGCCCCGCGCCGGCGGCGGAGAGCTACCTTCGCGCGGACCGGATCCTCGACGCCGCCGCGCGTACCGGCGCCGACGCGATCCATCCCGGATACGGATTCCTCTCCGAGAGCGCCGCGTTCGCGCGCGCGTGCCGCGACAAGGGGATCCGGTTCATCGGCGCCGCTCCGGAGAGCATGGAGAAGCTCGGGGACAAGGCGGCCGCGCGAAGCGCCGCGGTCCGCCTCGGGATCCCGGTCGTGCCCGGGGCCGAGGAGATTCCCGACGCCGCGCGAGCGCTCCGCGAGGCCGAGCGGATCGGCTATCCGGTCCTCCTGAAGGCCGCGGGGGGAGGCGGCGGCCGCGGCATGCGGCGGGTCGCGAGCGCGTCCGAGCTTCCCGACGCGTTCGAGGGCGCGCGTCGCGAGGCGGAGGCCTCGTTCGGTGACGGCCGGATCTTCGTCGAGAAGCTGGTCGATCCCGCGCGGCACGTCGAGGTGCAGCTCCTCGGAGACGGCGCGGGGGCCGTCGCGCTCGGGGAGCGCGAATGCAGCCTCCAGCGCCGGTACCAGAAGGTCGTCGAGGAATCCCCGTCGACGGCCGTCACGCCGGAGATCCGCCGCGCCATGGAGGATGCCGCCGTGCGGCTCGCCGTGGACGCCGGCTATTCGGGCGCGTGCACCGCGGAGTTCCTGCTGGGACCCGACGGCTCGTTCTACTTCCTCGAGGTGAACGCGCGGCTGCAGGTGGAGCATCCGGTGACCGAGGCGCGATTCGGGATCGATCTCGTGCGCGCGCAGATCGAGATCGCCTCCGGAGGACCTCTCCCGAAACCCGCGCCGCCGCGAGGGCACGCGATCGAGGCTCGGCTGAACGCGGAAGACCCCTACCGCGCCTACATGCCGCAGACCGGGAACGTCCACTTCCTCCACTGGCCCGCCGGCGAAGGAATCCGCGTGGACACGGGGATCGCGGAGGGGCGCGACGTCACCGCGCACTACGACTCGCTGCTCGCGAAGGTGATCGCGCACGGCAAGAACCGGGAGGAAGCGCGCGGAAGGCTCGTCGCCGCGCTGCGCGACCTCGCGCTCCTCGGCGTGCGCACGAACCAGTCCTTCCTGATCGACGTCCTCGAGAGCGAGGCGTTCACGCGGGGGGAGACCTACACGCGCACCCTGGAGTCGCGGGAGTGGCCTGCCCCGGCGGTGATCCCGGACGAGGTGCTCCTC
>DASTBC010000076.1 GCA_035712245.1 Candidatus Eisenbacteria bacterium | reverse complement strand
CGGACCGCGCCGCGCGCGCTCGCGTAGCGCAGGGCGCGGATCGGGAACGCGGCGCCGACGATGCGGGTCGGGACCGGGCCGTGCGCGGCGGTTCCTGGTGGAGCCGGAGCGTGCGCCGTGAGGAGCAGCACCTCGTGGCCGCGAGTCAGGAGCGCGCGCGTCCAGAGCGCGGTGTGAACCGAGGGGGCGTGGGCGAGGACGAGGATTCGCACGGAGGCGCCGCTACGGGCGGAGCCGCCGATGGAGCGCGCTCCTACGGCTCACGATCCAGACCGGGCGCGGCTTCGCGCCCCAGCCCTCCTTGAAGCGGATCAGACCGGCGGCGTCCCTCGGAGACGCGCCGAAGTTGTAGGCGACGTATCCCGCGGCGCAGAGCGTCTCGAGGAGGCTCGCGATCAGGTAGTTGTTCGGCCGGAGCGGCCAGGCGGATTCCTTGGAGACCGGGAGCCAGCTCGTCGCCACGCCGTCGTGGAAGAAGTGGAGGCTCCCGGCGACGGGCTCTCCCGCGTGGTGCACGAGGTGATAGCGCGCGAGGCCCGGCGGCACGAGGTCGCTCTTGATCCGCTCGTAGAGCGACGGCGGCTTCGGCTTCCCTCCGCGGCGACGCACGGTCTCCTCGGCGATCGCGACGAACGCGCGCAGGTCTTCCTCGGATTCCGCGGGACGGACCTCGAGGCCGCTCTCGTCGGCCTGCCGCACCAGGCGGCGCGTCGAGGCGCTGAACCCCTCGGCGACGCGCTCGTAGTCGGGCTGGAGCTCGAGCACGTGCGTGAGGCCGGCCTCCGGCTCCGGAACCGCCGGAAGCTCCGCCTCGTGCCCCTCGTACCACGTGAGCTGGGAGCGCAGCACGCGCTTCCGCGCCGCGCGCCGGGCGAAGGCCTCGAGGAGACGCACGCGCGCCGAGACCGGATCGGGATGGTCGCGCCGGACGAGCGGGCCACCGTACGTGGCGTACGGCATCGAGTCGATCGCTTCGAGCGGACCGCGAGGTCGGACGATCCACGCGAGCCCTGCCTCGTAGCGCGAGCCCTCCTGGATCGCGACCGCTTCCCAGCGGGCGCCGCTCCACTCCTCGGTCCAGATCCGCGCCCATGCGGACGTGTGGAACACGGTGGCGCCGTCGCTCGCCGCGACCAGCTCGTCCCACGCCGCGGCATCCGGCGGCGCGAGGATCCCGTCCTCCGTCTCGAGTTTCATCGGATCACCGGATCACCGCGACGCGAATGGCGCGCGACCGGTCTCCCTCGCGAAGGATCACGACGTACACTCCGGGCGCCGCGCGCGATCCGTCCGATCCGGTGAGATCCCACACCTCGTCCCGCGCGGGATTCGCCTCGAAGCGATGGACGATCGCCCCCTGGACATCGCGCACCTCTCCCTTCACCACCCCCGTGATGCCGCCGACCCGGAGCGCGGTCGCCGACGGGCCGATCGGGCTCGGGTACACGTAGCTCGCGTCGTCGAAGGCGGTGCCCGCCGCTCCGGCCGGCACGATCTTCGAGAAGCCGTCCGGGGTTCCGATCCAGAGCGCGCCCTCCGCCGCGTCCCAGACGGCGGCGCGCACGTCGTTCCCCGCGAGGCCGTCGTCCGTGGTCCACGACTCCACGGCGCCGCTCACCGGGTCGATCCGGGCGAGCCCCGCGGCCGTTCCGACCCACACCGCCCCGCCGGGATCGGTCGCGAGCGCCTGGATCTGGAGCGACGGGAGATCGTCGTTCACCGCGGCGGTCACGCCGGTGTCGATCGTTCCGTTGCTCCGGATCCGCACCAGACCGGCCGTCGTCCCGAGCCAGCCGAGCGCGCCCGCGGTCGTGACCACCGCCGTCGTCTGCTGGCTTGGAAGTCCGGTCCCCCGGTGCTCCCACGCGTCGTCGTTGTGGGCGAGGGTGCCCTGCCCCTCCCAGATGTCGAGCCCGTGTCCCGCGTGCGCGAACCACCCCCGGCCCTGCTCGTCGAAGGCGATCCCGCGCAGGTTGTTGCTCGCGAGGCCGGGTCCGATCGCTCCCTGCGTGTTGGCGGGCGTGAGCGAGTCCACCAGCGCCCCCGTCGTCTCGTCGAACAGGTAGACGCCTTCCCCGTGCTCCACGCTGCCACCGTACACGAGGCCTCCGGGGCCGTCCTCGATCACGAAGAGGTTCGTGGCGCCCAGGATCTCCACGAGGTCTGCCACGGGATCCCAGCGTTCCGTGCGCGGCCTCGGCTCCGCGCCGCTGCAGCAGTGGCCCAGCCAGATCTTGCCGGCCGCGTCCGAATGGACCGCGAAGATGCTCGCGCTCTGCACCTGACCTCCGGTCGTCGGGCCCGTGATCAGACTCCACTCGGTTCCGTCGTAGTGGAGCACGTTCCCGAGCTGTCCTCCGGGAGGCACGACGTTCCCCGTGGCGAACCACACGCCTCGCGCGTCTGCCACAGCGTCCTCGGCGCCGTTCACGGCAGGCCCCTTCGACCGCACGAGCGTCCATGCGTCGCTCCCCGGGTCGTACCGCGCGAGCCCCAGGCTCGCGCCGGCCCAGAGCGTTCCGTCGCCCGCCGTCTCGAACGTGGAGGCCGTGTACGACACCGGCACGGACCCGAACGGCGTCCATCCCGTCCCGGTATAGCGCAGGATCGTCTGGGCCGACGTCCCCGAGACGAGCTCCGCGGCATGGACGTGGAGGGCGAGGCTCGCCCCGGCGTGCCCTCCGGAGACCGCGACGAATCCGGTTCCCTCACGGCGGCGAGGTCCCGCGGGGGTGGCGGCCCACAGGGTATCGCGGTGCACGGCCAGGGACCGCACCGGCAGGCCGAGGAGCGACGAGCGGTCCTGCCATACGCCGTTCACGAACGTGGAGAGACCCGCGGACGTGCCGACCCAGAGCGTGTCCCCGGTGCGCGCGAAGGCGAGCACGTCGTCGGAGACGAGCTCCCCGCCGGTGGACGCCGCGTTGTCCGAGCGGCGGAGCGACACCTGCCCGGAGGACGGGTGCTCGGTGAACAGCGCAACCCCTCCGCTCGTGCCGACCCACATGCTGTCGCCGAACGTCGCGAGCGCCTGCACGCGATCGCTCGGGAGCCCGTCGAACGTCGTGAGCGTGCGACGGTAGCCTCCCTGCGGCGTGAGCCGGGCGAGCCCGCGCCCCGCGGTGCCGGCCCAGAGGGAGTTGCTCGGGCTCCTCGCCACGGAGAGGATGCGATTCGATGGAAGGCCCCCTGGGGCCGCCAGGATCTTCACGGGATCCACGGAGCCTGGCGGGACCACGAGGAGTCCGCCGAGCGTCCCGGCCGTGAGGCTCCCCTGCCACATCGTGAGATCGGCGATCTGATCCGAATGCACGTGGTTCGTGATGAAGAGGCGCGTCTCCGACCGGGCGGCGCGCGACGGGAGCATCGCCGCGGCGAGCGCGAGCGACAGGGCGACGGCGACCCGGCGCGCGTTCATCGCGCCCCCTCGGTCGCGCGCAGGAAGATGCGGAGGTCCTCGGCGAGGGAGAACCGGGAGAGATACGCGAGCTCCGACTCGAGCCGCCCGCTCCGGTCCGCGCCGCGCCCGTTCCCGGGAGAGACGACGCCCGGCCGGAGCGGCTCGAGCGCGAGCCGCGCCCAGTCGGGGACACCCGTCCAGAGGTCCGCCTCGTACCGGCTCCGGCCCACCCAGCTCCGCTCGCCCGCCAGCACCTGCCGCCACGCCTCGCCGGGTCCGATCGACTCCCCTCTCGACGCGAGGTAGGCGCGCAGCCGGCCCCACCGCCAGGGCGCGATGAGAAAGGAAAGGAGGAGATCGCTCATGCGCTTCCTCGCGCGGAGCGAGAATCCGCGGCTCGGCGCATGGAGCAGGTTCGCCTCGAGCGGTCCGAGGCGCCTCGGCTCCCCGGACGCGGACGCGAGGTGCGCGACCGATCCGGCCCACCAGACCGCCGCGCCCGTGTCGCGGAGGGACGACGCGAGGGCGAGGAGGTACGGGACCTCGTCCGGCTCGGGCACGGCGCACACGATCTGAACGCGCTCGCTCTCGATCAACGCGCGGATGCGCGCCGAGGCCGCCTCGGGCGTTTCCTCGGGAGAGGACGGCACGCGCGCATGGAGCGGCTCGTAGCCTTCCTCCCGCGAGGCCTCGAGCGCGGCCCGGGCGCGGTCCACCTCCCCGCCGCTTCCCAGGAGGAGCACGCGCCGGAAGGCGAACCCCTGCGCCCGCGCGCCGGCCTCGAGCCGCGCGAGGAGTCCGCGCGACACGTAGAGGAACGCGAAGAGGAGCGGCCCGACCAGGAGCACCAGCACGCGCGAGTACCGCGGCATCTGGAAGAGGAACGTCGCGGCCATGAGGAGGAGCCCGGCCTGGATCACGGCCTGTCCGAGCAGGAACACGCGCTCGATCCGGTCCGTGAACGTGACCCTGCGGTAGAGCCCGTTCCAGAGGAGCGCCGCGACCGTGACCCCGACCGTGAAGAAGAGGAGCCCGGAGTAGCTCCCGATCGGGTGGACCGGACGGTCGAACCACGGGTCGAGGAGCGCGCGGATGCCGTACGCGGCCGCGCACGCGACGACCGCCGCGAGGACGTCCAGGAGGAGCGTGAGGATCTGCCGGATGCGCCGGCGCGCGCCGCTCACGACGTACAGGACCGCGCTCCATTTCTCGGCGAACCGCAAGAGGCCGGCGGCGTGCGCGCGCACCGAACGGGGATCGAGCTGCGCGCTCGACCGCGCGTGCTCGTGGCGCATCGTCGCATCGGCACAGTAGACCACCTCGTACCCGTGGCGCCACATCCGCTGGCACCAGTCGACGTCTTCGAAGTAGAGAAAGTAGCGCTCGTCCATGAGGCCCACGTCGCGCACCGCGCCGCGTCGCACGTAGAGCGCGGCCCCGATCACCCAGTCCACGGGGCGCGTGTCCCGGTGGTCCCAGTCCAGCATCAGGTGCTCGCGAACGTCGCGGCTCTTCCGGTCGAGACCGAAGAGCGGGGCGCGGCGGAGTAGGAGCGTCCTCCAATTGTAGAAGCGCCGGGCGGAAAGCTGAAGGGTGCCGTCCGGATTCAGGAGCCTGGGCGCGAGGATCCCGGCCCGCGGCCGCTCCCGCGCGGCGCGCTCCAGCGTCTCGACCGAACCCGGCTCCACGGTGACGTCCGGGTTCAGGATCAGGAGATCCTCTTCCGACGACGCGCGGATCCCCGCGTTCACGCCTCGGGCGTATCCGACGTTCCGCTTCGGGTCGAGCACCCGTACCGGCCACCCGGCGCCCCGCGTGAGATCGCCGAGCGGCTCGCCCGAGTTGTTGACGATCACGATCTCCCGGAGCGGGCGCGGATTCGCCGCGCGCAGGGACTCGAGGAGGCGCGTGAGGGGCTCCCGGGTTCGGTAGTGCACGACGATGAGGGAGACGCCCACGGAGACCCCGGCTACAACGCGCCCACGAGATCCAGGAGCCGGAGACGCCAGACCATCCACGCCGCTTCCCGGACGATGTGCTTCGACATCTTGGAGACGCCCGCGCGACGATCCACGAACAGGATGGGAATTTCCCGGATCCGGAATCCTTTTCTCCAGACTTTGAAGGTCATCTCGATCTGGAAGGCATATCCGTCGGACTTCACCCGGCTCAGGTCGACGGATTCGAGCACATGTCTCCGGAAACACTTGTACCCGCCGGTGAGGTCCTTGTAGGGCATTCCGGTGATCACCCGGCTGTAGACGTTGGCCGCGTAGGAGAGGATGAGCCGGGAGAGGGGCCAGTTCACGACGGTGACCCCGTGGAGGTAGCGGGAGCCCAGGACCAGGTCCGCGCCCTCGAGCTCCTGCAGGAAGTGGCCGAGGCTCTCCGGGTTGTGGCTGAAGTCGGCGTCCATCTCGAACACGGCCTCGTAGTCCCGCTCCAGCGCCCAGCGGAACCCCGCGCAGTAGGCGGAGCCGAGCCCCATCTTGCCCGGCCGGTGCATGACGTGCACGCGCGGGTCCGCGGCCGCCATCTCGTCCGCGAGCTGCCCGGTGCCGTCGGGAGAGTTGTCGTCGACGACGAGGATCTCGGTCGGGAGGCCCTGCGCGAAGATCTGCCGCGCGAGCTCCACGAGGTTCTCCCGCTCGTTGTAGGTCGGGATGATGACGAGCGCCTTCACGTGGCCGGCCCCTCCAGGGGCTCCGCCGGACCCGGCGGTCCCGCGTCCGCCGCGGCCGCCCGGCGCCTCCGGCCCGAGACGATCCCCCACACCGCGAGCGCCAGCGTGATCCCGGCCGCCGCGATCGTGATCTTCCATCCCGCCTCGAGTCCCGCGGGGTGGTAGGTGAAGCGGACGACGTGCTCTCCCGCGGGGAGGGCCACGGCGCGCATGAAGAAGTTCACCCGGTGGATCGGCGCCTCCTTCCCGTTCACGGTCGCCCGCCAGTCCGGATCCCACTGCTCCACGGCGAGCAGGAGCCCCGGGGCCGTGGCGCGCACCCGGTACTCGATCTCGTTGAAGTCGTAGGTCACGGTGCGGACCGACTCGGGCGCGTACGGGAACGCCATGGGCGGCGCGGGAGTGGACGCGTTCCAGAGCACCTCCGCGCGCGGATCGAAGTTCTGCGTGCGCATGATCGCGAGCGCGACGCCGTCGTCCCGAACCTGGCGGACCGAGTGCATCATGCCCGCGCGCGGGAGCGCGTCGAGGATCTCGTAGACCTTGACGGGTCCGTCGTGGCGCAGCGCCACGCCCGGGAATCCGGGCGGGAACTCGCCGTCCGCGACGAGCACGTACTTCACGTTCAGCATCCGGAGGGTCGGGATCGACTGGATCCCCGCGGTGTCCACGAACGCCTGGTAGAGGCGCGGCTTCGCCGGGTGGTATCCCAGCACCGAGGCGATCCCGAACGCGGCGAGGCGGCTGTCGTTCCATTCCAGCGGGAACACGCGGAACTGGGTCGAGTCGGAGCGGAGGAACGCGACCTCCGGCGTCTCGCGGAAATGGTCGTCGTACTCGACCGGGCTCCCGATCAGGGGATCCATGATCTTCCGGTCGATCGTCCAGAGGTCGAGCGCCGTGATCCCGATCACGAGGAACGCGGCCCACGCGCGGCCGATCCGGCCGCGGCGCGCGAACCCGATCACCGCGAGCGCGGCGGCGAGGAAGAGTCCTCCCTTGATCGCGTCGATCGACGCCATGTCGAGCGCGGCTCGCGCCCGCGCCATGTCGAAGTTCGGGCGCGACGCGACGGCCGCGCTCCGGATCGACGGGGCGAACACGTTCAGGAGCACGAGCGCGCCGACGCCCCCCGCGAGCGCGAGGAGCGAGCCGCGAATCCAGGAGCGGCCCGGATCCGCGCCCTTCGCGGGACGAGGCTCCGGGCGGAGCGCGGCCGTCAGCCCCAGCGCCGCGAGCGTCGCCGCCGCGAACTGCACGAGCACGAGGATCATCACCGGCACCCGGAACTTGTTGAAGAACGGGAGATGGAAGTAGAGGAGCGAGTAGAGCGCCTGGAAGTGCTTCCCGAAGGAGATGAGGAGCGAGGCCAGGGCGAGCAGGACCAGGTAGACCCGCAGCGGCCCGCGCGCGCGCGCCGCGCCGACGATCGCGAGCGCGAGCGGCACGATGCCCATGTAGTTGGGATAGTCGGTGAACGGCATCGTTCCCCAGTAGGTCTGCCCGCCGAATCCGAACATTCCGGGGAGGACGAAGGTGAGCATCTCTCGCGGATGGAAGGACCACGAGGTCGCATACTCGAGCCCCGCGCCGCCGCCTTCGCCCCCGCCCCGCGTCGAGATCCTCGAGTACTCGTGGATCGGCAGGTAGAGGAAGGCGCTCATGCCGAACCCGAGGAGAAGCCCGGCCGCGAGGCCGCCGAAGGCGCGCAGACCCTCGGCCTTCCTCCCCGCGCGAAGCGCGGCGACGCCGAAGACGAGCGCGTAGAGGCCGAGCGCGATCCAGGAGTAGAAGACGATCTGCACGTGGCCGCGGAGGAGCTGGAACGCGGCCGCCGTGGCGAATCCCGCGAGCGCCAGCCACGATCCCTTCCGCGTGAAGCGGTCGAGCAGCCAGACGAGGAGCGGCAGGTACGCCGCGGTCATGATCTGGCTCCCGTGCCCGAACGCGCCCACGGCCACGAGATTCGGCGTCAGGGCGAGCGTGATCGCGCCGAACGCCGCGGACCCGGAATCCGCCCCGAGCGCGCGAAGGAGCACGAGCATCGAGAGGGCGAGGAGCAGGTAGTGACCGAGGAGCCAGGTGAGGTCCGGGAATCCGATCTGATTCAGGAGGTGGACGATCAGGTCGGGCGGATAGACGTAGGGGTGGTACGCGAGGCTCCCGTAGCTCGGCATGCCGAGGAAGTAGTACGGATTCCAGAGCGCGTAGACGCCGCGCTCGTGCAGCGCCTCGTTCGCGATCTTCGAGAAGCCCGCGGGAGCCACCGAGTCCGGAGAGAGGAACACCTTCCCGATGACGATCGGATAGAAGAAGAGGAGCACGAGGAGGAGCGTGGCGAGAATCGCCCAGCGCCACGCCAGCTCCACGCCGCCGCCGGGGTGGAGCGCCGACGGCCTGGCGGAGCCGCGCGCGGTCCTGGGGGGAGGCGCCTTCTTCTTCGCGGGCGTCACGCGGCGTCCTCGAGCGCGACCGCCGTGAACCGCTTCGCGATCTCGCTCCAGTCATGACGCGCGGCGAAGCGGCGCAAGGAAGGGCGGTCGGGCGGATCCGCAAGAAGCCGCTCCGTCTCCGCGACGAACGCCTCCGCGTCGTCCGCGACCCGCGCGGCCTCGTGCCACTCGTCCACCTCGTCGCTGAAGCGCGTGGTGACCGTCGGCACGCCGGCCGCCGCGTACTCGTAGAGCTTCACCGGATTCACCGCCTCCGTGAGCGGCGTTCTCCGGAACGGGATGAGCCCGACCCGGAACCCGCCGAGGATGGATGGAATCTCCGCGTACGGCCGCGCGCCCGTCCAGAAGAGATTCGGCGCGGTCTCCTGCTCCCGGGCGAGTTGCCGCTCGGTGTCGGGGTGCGCCGGCCCCACGAGCACGACGCGCGCGCCGGGGAGCGCGCGCGCCAGCGCGCCCACGAGCGGCACGTCGAACCAGGAGTGGAGCGATCCCACGTATCCGACGATCGGATGCTCCGGCGCCCCGGGAAGCGTGGCGGGACTCCGCTCCGCGTCCGCGAATCGAGCGACCTCGACGCCGTTCCCCACGAGCGTGGGATTCCTCGCGCCCCCCCTTCTCGCGAGCGACTCGAGGGGACCCGACGTGACCGTCACGCGGTCCGCGCGCGAGAGCAGCGCTTCCCAGTACGGCGTGAGCCGCGGGGGCACGGGAGCGAAGTGAAAGGGTGCGTCGATCATGTCGTACACGACCCGGTCGGGCCTCCAGGCATCGAGTGTCGGAAACGCCATGAAGTTCTCCACGAGCGCGAGCCGTCTCGCTCCGGGGCGAAAGAAGCCTCCGAGCGTCGCGATCCACGCTCGCTGCGCCGCGTGAAGCACCGACATCGCCGGACCCAGGCTACCGAGCCGGTACGCGGTCCGCCTCAGACGGAGCGATCGCGCGTGCAGTGGGAGAAAGGGGAACGAGACGCGCGCGATGCGCGCGTCCACGAGGGCAGGCCTCGGCACGGCTCCGTGCCCGAGCGTCCAGGGCTCCACGAACAGGATGCGCGCATGGCCGGGAAAGCGGGTCGCGAGCTGCTGGGGACGCTGCCAGAGGCCCGTCCAAGGAATGTCACTCAGCCAGACGACGTCCCAGTCGGGACGCACGTTCGCCTCCGGGAGGTCGCACCCATCGAGGGTACCTGCCCTTGCAAGGCGAAGTCAAGACGTTAGATGCGGGCTTTCGTCGACCGCCCTTCCGCCCTCCGACGTTGACCGTCCCTCCGCCCTCCGATAGCGTGCCCCGGTGCCCCGCCCCCTTCGCGTCGCGATCGACCTGAGGCCACTCGCGCTCGAGCACGTCACCGGCGTGGGGCAGGTGATCCTCCAGATCCTCGAGGAGCTCGGAGCGGAAGGCGTGGCCTTCACCGGGCTCGCGCACCGTCCCGTCCCCGAGGGACGGATCCCGGACGGGATCCCGGTCCTCCACGAGAGCGGCTCCGGAGGACGGATCCGCTGGGAGTCCGCCGTGCTTCCGCGCCTTCTTCGCGCGGTCGAGCCCGCGCCCGATCTCCACCATGCCACGTGGAACCACGGGGTGCCCCGAAACGCTCCCGTTCCGTCCGTGCTCACGGTCCACGACGTGATCCCCTGGGTGCGTCCCGATCTCGTGCCCTGGCCTCGGCCCGGCTGGCTCCACCGGAGCCTCTACCGGGGAGCGGTGCGCGTGGGCGTGCGACGGGCGGCACGCGTGACCGCGGACAGCGCGGCGACCTTGCGCGATCTCGTCGCGCGCGTTCCCGGAGCGGCCGCGAAGGCCGAGGTCGTCCCCGTGGCGCTGCCGCGGTGGTATCGCCCGCACTCGTCGGGCGGGGGCGCGGAGGCGGCCCGCGCGCGATGGAACGAGGGGCGGCCGTACTGGCTCTACCTCGGGGGGTTCGATCCCCGGAAGGGAGTGCCGGATCTGCTCGGCGCGATCTCCGTGGTGGGGGCGGAAGCGGAGACCGGACCCGTCCCGACCCTCCTCCTCCCCGGCGGGCTGGGTCCACTCGCCACCGAGTACGAGGCCCGAGCCCGGGCCGAGGGCGTCGACGCGCGGTTCCCGGGATACGTGGAAGACCGCGATCTCCCGTCTCTCTTCGCGGGGGCCTCCCTCTTCCTCTATCCGTCCCGCTACGAGGGGTTCGGGATCCCGCTCCTCTTCGCGATGGCCTCGGGCGTTCCGGTCGTGGCGAGCGACGCGGGGTCGATTCCCGAGATCGTCGGGGACGCGGGCCGGCTCTATCCCGCGGGAGACGTCCGCGCGCTCGCGGGGCTTCTCCGCGAAGCCTCGGGCACCCGGGACTTCGGCCGCGACGCCGCCGCGCTCGGGCTCGAGCGGGTGCGCGGCTTCAGCCTCGAGCGGTTCCGCGAGCGAATGCTCCGGGTGTACGAGGAGGCGGCGTCCCGCCGAGGAGGATCCGCGTGAAGTCGGCGAATCCCAGGAGGAGGGCGCGCGCCGCGTCGCCGCGACCCGAGAGCGCCGCGCGCGCGAGGAGCGCCGCGGTCCACGCGCCGTAGGAGAGCCACGCGAGCGGACGCTCCCAGGCCGCCGCGTAGCGCGAGAGGTAGAGGGCCCCGCTCCGCAGGCGGAAGTACGCCTTGAGCGGCGTGAGCCCGCCGCCGCTCGTCACCGACACGTGGTGCCACCCGCGCGCCGCGGGCTCGTACCAGAGCGTGAATCCCGCGCGGCGCGCGCGCGCCGACCAGTCCGCGTCCTCGACGTACATCACGTACGAGGGGTCGAGGAGCCCGGTCGTCTCGAGCGCGCGTCGCGAGAGGAGCACCGCGGCGCCGGAGAGGTAGTCCACCCCTCGGGCGGAGTCGCGGAAGCCGTCGTCCTTCCGGTGGACGCCCCGGTGGCGGAGGAGCCCCGTGCCCCGCGAGCGGACGCCTCCCGCGAACCAGATCCGGTCGGGGGGATCGTAGAAGAAGAGCTTCGGGCCCACGCCGCCGCGAGAGGGGTCCGCCTCGAGCGCGCGCGCCAGGATCCCGAGCGCTTCCCGCTCGAGCACGAGATCGTTGTTGAGGAGGAGCACGGAGCCGGCGCCTCCCGCGAGCGCGCGCTCGATCCCCGCGTTCACGCCCCCCGCGAAGTAGCGGTTCTCGGGGAGCGCGAGCACGTCGACCCGCGGGAACTCGTCCGCGACGCGCGCGGCGGTGCCGTCGGTGGAGGCGTTGTCCACGAGGAGCACGCGGTCCGCCGGCGGATCCAGCGCGAGGATCGAGGTGAGGCACTCGCGCGTGTAGGAGAGCTCGTTGTGGGCAAGGATCACCGCCCAGACCGGCGCGGCGGGAGCCGGGCCCGGAGCAGCCTTCCTCTCGCTCACGGACACTGTTCCGCGAGCTCCCGGAGCGCCGTGACGAGCGCGTCCCACGTGAAGCGTCCGCGCACCCGCGCGACTCCCTCGCGAAGCACCGGCCCGAGATCGTCGTCGAAGTACCGCTCCACCGCGCGCGCGAGCGCGTTCGGATGGGACGGCTCGACGAGGAGACCGGATACTCCGTCCTCGACGACGTCCTCGAGCCCGCCGGTGCGG
>DASTBC010000075.1 GCA_035712245.1 Candidatus Eisenbacteria bacterium | reverse complement strand
GGCCATCGGCTGATGGCCGTCCTGCTGGGCGCGTTCGGGAGCTGGTTCGTGAGCGCCCTGCAGGAAACCGCTGCCTGAACTGGCGAGGGGTTACACGCCGCCGATCGTCAGCTCCTTGAAGCGGATCGTGGGCGAGGCGATGTGCGAGCGGAAGTCGAGGTCCCGGCCCACGGCGTCGATTCCGAGGAGCATCTCGTCGAGCTTCCCCGCCACGGTGACGCCCTCGACCGGGTGGACGATCTTTCCTCCTTCGATCCAGAACCCCTCGACCTGCTGCGAGTACTCGCCGGCCGTGAGGTCGAACCCGAAGCCGGCGCTTCCGGTGACGTAGAGCCCCTTCGGGACCTGCTGGATCATCTGATCCGGCTTCGCGGACCCGCGGTCGATGTAGAAGTTGGTGGGTCCGACCACGGGGAGCGAGTCGTACCCTCGAGTCGCGTTCCCCGTCGGGGTCACGTTGGAGCGGCGCGCCGTGGCGGCCGTGTGGAGAAACCGCGTCATGACGCCGCGGTCCACCACCACGGTCTTCCGCGTCTGGGAGCCCTCGCCGTCGAACGGACGGGTCCCGAGCCCGCGTCGCATGATCCCGTCGTCGACGATCGTCACGAGGGGCGACGCGATCTGCTGGCCCTTCCGGTTCGCGAGGAAGGTGCGCTGCTCGAGGACGTTCAGTGCGTTGAACGCGCCGACGAGACCGCCCAGGAACGCCCCCGCAGCATCCGCCTCGAAGATGACGGGGGCCTTCGTGGAGGGAACCGCCTTGGCGCCCAGCTTCGCGACCGCGCGCTCCGACGCCTTGCGGCCGAGCCGCTCGGGGGTCGTGAGGTCCTGGAAGATCCGCTTCCGGTCGAAGTACGACCCCTCGCGTTTCTTGTCCCCGTCCACGGCCACGGCGGTGCAGGAGTAGTACGCCTCCGTCGATCGGAACATCTGGTACGGAATGAACGTGTTCGAGAAGTGGACCTCGCCGACCACGTAGCCTGCGCGCGTGCTGCGGGTCGTCTGGACTCGCTTGTCGTGGGCCAGGGCGTTGTCCTCGATCGACCGGGCCAGCGGGATCAGATCCTCGGGTCGCATCCGGAGGATAGAGGCATCTTCGATCTCGAGGTTGCCGGCCGGGATGAACGTCTGGTCCGGGAGCCGGTTCTCGTCCCGCGGCGAGGCCTGGGCCGCGAGCGCGATCGTACGCACCACCATCTCATCGAGGATCTTGCGGCGCAGGTCCGTCGTGTAGAGGAACCCCATCTTCCGGTCGCGAAGCACGCGGAGGCCGAATCCCGTGATGGCGGACTGCTGCACCAGCTCCACCTCGCGCTCCCGCACGCGCGCCTCGGCGAAGGTGATGAACTCGAAATAGGTCTCCACCTCGGCGGCGCCGGAGCGCTCGGCCAGGGTGCGGACCCTCTCGAGCGTTTCCTTGGGATTCTGGATCGGCATGCTAGATCGCGGTCCCTCCGACGGTGATCGAGGAGAAGCGCACCGTGGGCTGCCCCACTCCGACGGGAACCATCTGCCCGTCCTTCCCGCACGTGCCGCGGGCCTGCTCGACGGCGAGATCGTTTCCGACCCCCTCGATCCGCTCCATCGTCTGGAGCGAGCTCCCGATCAGGACGGCGCCGCGCACGGGCGACGTGAGCTTCCCGTTCTCGATCAGGTATCCCATCCGAACGGCGAAGTTGAAGTTCCCGCTCGTGGTGTCGACGGAGCCGCCGCCCAGATCGGCGGCGTAGAAACCCTTCGTGATCCCCGAGAGAAGCGAGGCCGGATCGTCCGAGCCGCGGTCGATGTACGTGTTCGACATGCGCGGGAGCGGCCAGTTGCGATATGTCATGCGGCGGCCGTTTCCGGTCGGCTTCAGATTCAGGTACTGCGCGCTCTGGCGGTCGAGGATGTAGGACTGGAGCACCCCGCCGTCCACGAGCACGGTGCGCTGCCCCATCACTCCCTCGTCGTCGACCGCGTACGAGCCCCGGCCGTAGCCCCAGAGGGCGTCGTCGACCACGCGGAGCCCGGGAGCGCCGATCTTCTGTCCCAGCTTCCCGCTCAGGAGCGACGTGCCGCGCCGGATTCCGTCGCCCTCGAGGGCATGCCCGAAGGACTCGTGGATCAGGACTCCTCCCCAGCCCGGAGCGATCACGACGGGCATCGGTCCGGCCGGCGCGGGAACCGCGGTGAGGAGCGTGATCGCCTGCTGGGCCGCCTCGCGCGCCACGGTCTCCGGATCGCGGCGGGCGAGGTAGTCGGTGCCGACACGCCCGCCCAGCGAAGCGAACCCGGTCCGGCGGTTCGTGCCGTCCACCGCGGTCGCCGTGCACGCGGCCACGACCTGGTACTGCCGGTCGATCGCGTAGACCCCGTCCGAGGTCCCGATCAGCACGTCGCGCACGTCGTCCGCGTACTCGATGCGGACGGAGGCGATCCGCTTGTCGACGGCGCGCGCCGCCGCGTCCATGCGGCGGAGCAGGTCGAACTTGGAGGTCTCCGGCATGAGCGGCACGGGCGAGCTGATCGTGAATGGCGGGTGGATCGAGCGGGGCGAGACGTCGATCGGGGCCACCGCCCCCTGGTTTTGCACCACGGCCGAGGCGACCCGGGCCGCGTCCAGGAGGCTCTCGTACTGGATCTCGTCCGAGAAGGCGTACCCGGTCTGGCGGCGCCAGTACACCCGGACCCCGGCCCCACGGGGATAACCGTAGGTCACGGAGTCGATCTTGCCGTCGTCGAGCACGATGTTCGTGCGGAATCGCTGCTCGGCGAAGACGTCCGCGAAGTCGCCGCCGCGGAGGAGCGCCTCGATCAGGATCCGGTTCACCGTCTCGGGATTCAGGATCTCGCGGAGCTCCTGGCCGATTCCCATGAGCGCGGCTTCGACTTCGGGTGGGCGGATCCAGGGGGCGCCGGCCGCGCCTCCGGCAAGGATGGCGCCGGAGAGGAGCGCGCCGTTTCTCAGGAACTGGCGGCGGGAGATCGAGTGGTCTTCGGGCATTGGCGACAGGTTCGCAGAATCCGTGGTCGGTTGCAAGCGCACCCGGCCGATGCTAGGGTTGATCCCTGCATGGAGCGCATCCGGAACAAGATCTTCACGCTCGACGAAGCGAACGCGCTTCTACCCGAGCTCGAGCGGGCCCTCGACACCCTCACTACCCTGGGCCACGAAATCAGTTCCCTCCGACGGGAGATCCAGGTGCTCTCCGCGATCGAGTCGAGCGGCGCCTCCACGTCGAGCCCGGACGTCCGGGCGCTCCGCGACCGGGAGCGGGACGTGGCGGAGCGGATCGACCGGTTCCGCCACACCCTGGCGGGGACCTCGGGACTCGGCTGCATCATCCGCGACCTCGAGCTGGGGCTCGTGGACTTCTACACGATGGCGGGAGGCCGCATCGTGTGCCTCTGCTGGCGCCGCGGGGAGTCTCGGATCGAGCACTGGCACCCGGTGGACGAAGGGTTCTCGGGCCGCCGCCCCCTCGAAGACCTCGCCTGATCCGGGCGGGATCGGACGGATCCCCACGTGGACAAGCATGACGTCGCGCGCGCGCTCGAGGAGATCGCGCTCCTCCTCGAGCTGAAGGGGGAGAACTCCTTCAAGATCCGCGCGTACGAGAACGCCGCGCGCGCGGTCGAGGGAGCCGCGGACCTCGGCGCGCTCGTCGCCGAGGGGAAGCTGACCGAGATCGGCGGGATCGGGGCGAGCACCGCGGCGCGCATCACCGAGCTCTGGAAAACGGGACGCATGCAGTACCACGACGAGCTCGTCGCGTCCACGCCGTCCGGGTACGTCGAGATGATGCAGGTGCCGGGGCTCGGGGCGAAGAAGATCCGGATCCTGGGAGAGCAGCTTCGGATCACGTCGCTCGCCATGCTGAAGGAAGCGTGCGAGCAGGGCCGGGTCCGGGCGCTGAAGGGATTCGGCGAGCAGAGCGAGAAGAAGATCCTCCAGGGGATCGCGCTCCGCGAGAAGGGCTCGGGAAGGCTCCTCGGGGCGCAGGTCCGGCCGCTTGCCGAAGAGCTCCTCGCGTTGCTGCGCGAGCATGAAGCGGTGAAGGACGCCGAGGTCGGAGGGAGTCTCCGGCGCTGGTCGGAGACGGTGAAGGACGTGGACCTCCTCGCCGCGACCACGAGGCCGGACAAGGTGACGCGCGCCTTCCTGGACGCGCTCCCGGACGCGACGATCACCGGGAGCGGCCCCACGAAGACCTCCGTGCGCGTGGCGGGCGGCCTCGCGGTGGACCTGAGGCTCGTCACCCCCGCGCAGTTTCCCTTCGCGCTCCACTACTTCTCCGGAAGCGTCGCGCACAACATCCGCGTGCGAGGACGCGCCCTCGACCGCGGATGGAGCTTGAACGAGTACGACCTGAGCGGCGCGAAGAAGCCGCCCCGGATTCGGACCGAGGCCGATCTCTTCCGCGCGCTCGGACTGTCGTATGTCGAGCCGGAGCTCCGCGAGGATCGGGGCGAGATCGAGGCCGCCGAGAAGGGCGAGCTCCCCGAGCTCGTGACGATGGCCGATCTCAAGGGGATCCTCCACTGCCACACGACCGCGAGCGACGGCCGTTCGACGCTCGTGGAGATGGCCGAGGCCGCGGAAGCGTGGGGCGCCGCGTATCTCGGCATCTCGGATCACAGCGCGTCGGCGCGGTACGCCAACGGGCTCTCGGCCGAGGATCTGGCGAAGCAGGGCGCCGAGATCGACCGGTGGAACGCGAGCGGCAGGAAGCTCCGGATCCTGAAAGGCTCCGAGGTGGACATTCTCCCGGACGGCACGCTCGACTATCCCGACGAGGTGCTCGCCACGCTCGACTTCGTGGTCGCGTCGGTGCACACGCACGTCACGATGGACGAGGAGGCGATGACGAAACGCATGGTGCGTGCCCTGGCGAATCCGTACGTGTCGATCCTGGCCCATCCGACGGGGCGGCTTCTCTTGCAGCGGGAAGGCTATCGCGTGCGGCTGGACGACGTGATCCGCGAGGCCGTCCGGCAGGGCGTCGTGATCGAGATCAACTCGAATCCCCGGCGGCTCGAGCTCGACTGGCGCGAGCTGCGCGGCGCGAAGGAGCGCGGCGCCAAGTTCGCGGTGAATCCGGACGCCCACATCGCGGAGGGCTACTCGGACATCCGCTACGGAGTCGGCGCCGCCCGAAAGGGATGGCTCACGAAGCACGACGTCGTGAACACGCTTCCGGCAGAGGACCTGCTCCGGCTGTTCCGGGCGCGGCGCGCGTGAAGCGGCCGGGGCGCGTGCGGCGGCACGCTGCGGCGGGATCGGCGCCGAAGCGGCGAGCCGCGAAGAAGACGAACGCCGACGTCCGGATCTACCCCAACGACCCGGAGTCGACCGTGGGCCTCGTGCCCGCGACGCCGCTTCCCCGCGCTCCCGGCGAGCCCGCGTTCGTGATCGAGGGCCGCCGGTACGCGCCCGCTCCCTACGAGCCCGGCACGCTTGCGTTCCAGTACTGGCAGGGCGAGATCGCGCTCGGACGCGCGATCCGTGTCTGGGAGGATCTCTTCGAGCGGGACTTCACCGCCTGGCAGCACGGGAAGCCGCTCCGCGTGAAGCTCCGCGCGGGCCGAGACCTGAACGCCTTCTACGACCGAAAGAGCCTCCAGTTCTTCCACGACGTGAACCGCGTGACGAAGCGCACGGTGTACACGGCCGAGAGCCTCGATATCGTGACCCACGAGGCGGGCCACGCGATCCTCGACGTCTACCAGCCCGGCTACTGGTCCACGATCGACCTCGAGACCGCCGCGTTCCACGAGGCGTTCGCCGACTGCTCGTCGTTGCTGGTGACGCTGACGGACTCCGCCGTGCGCCGCGCGTTCCTGGAGGAGACGAAGGATGCGGCGCGGAGGTCGAATCTGGTGTCGCGGCTCGCCGAAGCGCTGGGCCGCGCGATCCACGACAACTACGGTCCCGGCGCGATCGGCGATCCCAGCCGGCTCCGCGACGCGAACAATTCCTTCCGTTACGCGCCGCCCGATACGCTGAAGCCCGGCGTTCCGGACGATCAGCTCTCGGGCGAGCCCCACTCGTTCTCGCGGGTCTTCACCGGCGCCTTCTACGACATGCTGATGTGGCTTCTCGCGCGAGAGGCGAAGAAGGAGCGCGGCGAGGCGGGTCTCGAGCGCGCCCGCAGGCTCGCGGGGCGGCTCCTCGGCCGCGCGGTCGAGACGCTGCCGCCGGGTGACGCCCGGTTTCACGCGGTGGCGCTCCGCATGCGCGAGATCGATCAGACCGAGGAAGGTGGCGTCGCTTCCATCGGGCTCGAGGAGGCATTCGCGCTCCATGGAATGCCGCTGCCCGCGCTCGCGGCCACGAGGCGGGGGCGCGGCGCCGGTCAGGGCGGTCGCAGCGGTCGCGGGAGGTCCAGGCGATTCCCGGCTCCTTCCACCCGAGCGCTCCGTGCCCTGGATCCGGACCGGCCGGGCGGCGCCGCGGCGCTTCGCGCCGTCCTGGGAGTGCACGGCCGCGCGCGTCTGGAGCGCACGACACTCCCTGGACGTGCGGGCGAGGGCGCGCGCGAGCAGCTCATCCATCGCGACTGGGTCAAGGTCACACGCCCTTCGCTCGGACGTCGCGGGGGTGTCTGGGTGCGGGTGATCTGCGGTTGCACGCTGACTCGAGCGGCGTCCGGCGACGTGGAGGGCGCCACGGTCGCTCCCCATCCCCATCCCACCGAGCACGAGCTGGCGCGCCAGCTCCGGTGCTGGATCGCGTTCGACGCGATCGACACGGGCCGGGCCGGTCTGCGCACCAGCCGCCAGCACTTCGGGAAACGGAAGCCGTTCCGTGTCACGCGCGACGGGACCCTGGAGCGCGTCTACTTCGAGTAGCGGCGACCCGGGCGGCTCGTCCGCCGGTGCGCGCGAGCGGCGCGGGTGGTACTCTCCCTGGATGCACGGCGCCGTCGAACGCGACCTCCCGCTACCATGACGCTCACTTCCGGAACACGCATCGGCGTGTACGAGATCTCCGGCGCTCTGGGTGCCGGAGGCATGGGCGAGATCTACCGCGCGCGCGACCTGCGGCTCGACCGCACGGTCGCGATCAAGGCGCTTCCTCGCGAGTTCGCCCACGATCCGGACCGGCGCGCCCGCTTCGAGCGCGAGGCGCGTCTCCTCGCGTCCCTGAGCCATCCCCAGATCGCCGGGATCTACGGGATCGAGGACTTCGATGGCGTCCCCTTCCTGGTGCTCGAGTACGTCCCTGGCGAGACCCTGGCCTCACGCCTCTCACGCGGGCCAATGTCGCTCGCCGAGGCCGCTCGACTCGCGGGCAAGATCGCCGCGGCCATCGACGCCGCGCACGAGCGCGGGATCGTGCACCGGGACCTGAAGCCTGCGAACGTGATGCTCACCCCGGACGGCGGAGTCAAGGTGCTCGACTTCGGGATCGCCAAGGGACGACCAGGCTCCTTCGAGCCGGGCTCCGAGACCATGACCCGGGAGGGAACGGTCCTGGGGACCGCCGCGTACATGAGCCCGGAGCAGGCTCGCGGACAGTCGGTGGACCGGCGCGCCGACATCTGGGCGTTCGGGTGCATTCTGTTCGAGTGCCTCGCGGGCAGGCGTCCGTTCCATGGAGAGACGGGAACGGACACGCTGGCCAAAGTGCTCGAGCGGGAGCCCGACTGGGCCGCGCTTCCGGCTTCGGTTCCCGCGACCCTCCGCGACTGGGTGCGCCGCTCCCTGCGAAAGGACCTCTCCCAACGTCCGTCGGATCTCGGCGAGTTGCGCCGGGAGATCGAGCGGCTGACCGCACCGGCGGGGGCCGCCTCGGACGCCGGCGCGTCCCCCTCCCTGGCCGTCCTCTACTTCGAGAACCTCTCCACGGATCCGGAGAGCGAATACTTCTGCTCGGGGATCACCGAAGACATCCTGACGGACCTCTCGAAGATCAAGGGGCTCCGGGTCGCGTCGCGAAACGCCGTCGCGAAGTTCCGCGGCAGCGTGGTCGACATTCCGCGGGTGGCGGCGGATCTCGGGGTGAGCGCCGTGATGGAGGGTAGCGTGCGCCGTGCCGGCGACCGCGTCCGCATCACGGCGCAGCTCATCAACGCGGCGGACGGATTCCATCTCTGGGCGGAGCGCTACGACCGGACGCTCCAGGACGTGTTCGCGGTCCAGGAGGAGATCGCCTCCGCGATCGCGACCGCGCTGCGTGGTGCCCTGACGCCGGCCGAGTCCAAGGAGCTTCGCCGGGACCGGCCCTCGAGCGCCAAGGCATACGATCTCTATCTCAAGGGGAGAGAGCATTACGGGAGGTACACGCGGGAGTCTCTCCGAGAGGCGCTGGCGACATTTCGGGCCGCGATCGAGATCGAGCCGGACTACGCGCTGGCCTGGGCCGGAGTCGCGGACTGCTATGGCCAGCTCTATCAGTGGGGGTGGGATCCCGCGAAGGAAGGACTGCGTCAGGGACTGGAGGCGGCCCGGCGGGCCATCGCGTTGGACCCGAAACGACCGGAAGCTCACAAGGCGGAAGCGCTGGTGCTGCGCGGACTCGGAGAACGGGATGGCAGCCACAAGGCCCTGGTCCGCGCGGTCGAGATCGACCCTCGCTTCACGCCCGCCCTCAACAACCTGGCCGTCGCGGCCTTCGAGAAGGCCGATCTCGCCCTGGCCGAGCGCTACCTCCGCGAGATCCTGCGCATCGACCCGCACGAGCACTTCGCGATGCTGTGGCTGATGCAGCTCACCCTGATCACGGGGCGTCATGAAGAGACGCTCCGGCTCGGTGAGACGCTCGCCCGAACGACGGATCTTCCGTTCTATCGGACCGGCGCGGCGATCCTCATGTCGACGGTGCTTCTACGTCGCGGCGACGAGGAAGGCGCGCGGCGCGCGCTGAGTGGGGTCCCGCTGGACGGACCCGCCCGGGTCGTGATGGCGGTGCTCGCGGTTCGCAAGGGCGACCTCGAGGAGGCCAGACTCCTGATCGAGGAAGCGGCGTCGCTGCAGATCGGCGCATTCGGAACCGTGCTGGCGGCCGAGGTGGAGATGGCCATGGGAAGGCCGGACCGGGCGCGCGTCCTCGTGGAACACCCCATCATCATGCCGAACATGATCCGGCTGGACCCGGTTCTCTGGCCGCTTCTGGACGACCCGCCATTCGCCCCAAGGCGCAGCCCCTTGACGCTGGTGTGGTCGAAGGAAGCGCCTCCCCCTCCGGAGGGGATGGATCAGGTATTCCAGGAGATCCGCCTCGAGCCGGGAACCGGCTCTCCGTTCGCCTAGACCGACTCCCCGGGCTTCAGCTCCACCACCTCGATCCCGCTCCCCTTCAGCTCGTCGCGCAGCGCCGCGGGGGTTCCCGTGAGCGCCGGGAACGTGGAGTGGTGGATCGGCACGACATGCTTCGCGCCGATCATCCGGGCCGCGTAGGCGGCCTCGTGAGGGGCCATCGTGAACAGATCGCCGATCGGCAGCACCGCAACGTCGGGCTTCCAGATCTCGCCGATCAGCTTCATGTCGCCGTGCAGCGCCGTGTCCCCCGCGTGGTAGACCTTCGTCCCGTCGTCGAACTGGATCACGAATCCGCAGGGCTCTCCGCCGGGAAGGATCGCGTCTCCGTCCTGGATGCTGCTCGAGTGGACGGCCTGCACCATGGTGACCTTCGTGCCGTGGAGCGCGACGGAGCCTCCCTTGTTGATTCCGTGCACCTTCTCCACGCCCTTCGTGCCGAGATAGAGCGAGATCTCGAAGTTGCAGACCACGTCCGGCCGGTATCGCTTCGCGATCGAGACGCAGTCGGCGAAGTGGTCGAAGTGGCCGTGCGTGATCAGCAGGAGATCGATCTTCTTGAGATCCTTCGCCGAGTCCGGGGTCGCGGGATTCTGGTCCACCCAGGCGTCCACGAGCACGGAGCGGCCGCCTGCCGAGCGATAGAGAACCGTGGCGTGACCGAGCCACGTGATCGAGACGCCGAGCTTTCCCGTCATGATCTGCCCCTCCTGAGCCGGGATGCACCCGGCGGCTTCTTCGAGATCGCGGCGGCCCCGCGCGGAGACGCGGAGCGCTTCGCGGGTTTCACGGACTTCGCTCGCTTTCGAGACGGCGTGGCCGTCCGAGACGTCGATTGTCTCACGCCTGCACCGGCGGACGTTCTCTTCTCCCAGGGCGGGATCCTCCCCTTCAGGAAGTAGGCCGCGCTCGGACAGAGATCCGCGAGCGGGCACTCCGGGCACTTCGGCTTCCTCGCCTGGCAGATCCGCCGTCCGTGGAAGATGATGAGGTGCGAGTAGTCGATCCAGTCCTCGCGGGGCAGGATCCGCATGAGATCCTGCTCGACCTGCTCGACCTTCGCGGCGCGGCTCAGCCCGAGTCGCCGCGACACGCGGTACACGTGCGTGTCGACGACCACGCCTTCGGCAACACCGTAGGAGACGCCGAGCACCACGCTCGCCGTCTTCCGCGCGACGCCCGGAAGCTTCAAGAGCTCCTCCATGCGACGCGGCACTTCTCCGCCGAATTCCCCGACCAGCCGCTCCGACGCGCCCTGGATGGACTTCGCCTTGTTCCGGAAGAAGCCCGTGGACTGGATGATCCCTTCCAGCTCCTCCCGCTCCGCGCGGCTCATCGCCGTGGGATCCGGAAAGCGCGCGAACAGTCCCGGCGTCACCTTGTTCACCCGCTCGTCGGTGCACTGCGCGGAGAGGATCGTCGCGATCAGGAGCTCGAAGGGATTCCGGTGATGGAGCGCGCACTTCGCGTCGGGATGCGCGCGGCGCAGACGTTCCAGGAGGAGCGGGACGTCCAACTCAGTTCTGGCGGCCGTCCGCGGGAAAGCGGTGACGGGCCTGGTCGATCGAGTCCTGGACGGCGGCGCTGTCCGAAAGGAACTGGAAGACGGCGCGATAGCGCTGCTCGGTGCTCTCGAGCTCGAGGAGGCGCTGCTTCACCGCGGGCTCGACGTTCAGGTGCATCGAGATGGAGTTCAGGATGCCGTCGGCGGCCATGTGCGCCCCGAAGACCTGCGCCAGGTCGATCGCGGCTCCCTGTCCCTCGTTGAAGCGGCGGAAGAGCGCCATGAGCTCGCGCGTCTGATCGGCCGCGCCCGGCGCTTCGCCCCACGCGTTGTCCTCGTGGATCCGCCGCACCTTCGCGACGCGGAAGGGATGGGATTGCTCGACCGACTCGATCGCGACCTTGTACTCGCCGTGCACGGTGATGTTGTACCGGCCGTCGGCCAGCTCCTGGTGCTGGACGATCTTCCCCACGCACGCGAGAGGATGGACCTCGGGGGTGCCGTGGTAATCGGCCTCCCAGCCGGGCTTCAGGAGCGCGATCACGAGCGACTGGTTCCCCTTCAGGACTTCGTCCATCATCAAGCGGTAGCGAGGCTCGAACACGTGCAGGGCCAGCATCGTCTTCGGGAAGAGGACCACGTTCGGCAGTGGAAACACCGGGTGAAGTTCGAGATCGTCCGCCACGAGCGGATGCTACCACAGGGGCGGACCCGAGGGACCGCATCCGTGAGCGCGCGCGGGAGCTGGGCTTCGACGCCGTCGGGTTCGCGCGAGCCCGATCCCACCCGGACGGCGCGCGGCTCACGGCCTGGCTCGAGGCCGGCCGGAACGGAACGATGCGCTGGATGGCCCGCGATCCCGAGCGCCGCGCCGATCCCACGGCGGTGCTCGCCGAGGCACGGACCGTCATCTCACTCGCGATCGGCTACTACCGCGGCGGGTGGCCGGGGCCTCCTTCCGCCGCCGACGCTTCCACCCCGCGGGGCCTCATCGCGCGGTACGCGTGGGGACGCGATTACCACAAGGTGATCCGGAAGCGCCTGCTCGCGCTCGCCTCCACGATCCGGGACCTGGAGCCCGCCCCTCGCTTCCTCGCGTACGTGGACACGGGGCCGGTGCTCGACCGCGCGTGGGCCGAGCGTTCGGGCCTCGGATGGATCGGGAAGAACACGAACCTCATCCGGAAGAGCGCGGGATCGTGGCACTTCCTGGGGGAGATCCTCACGGACCTGGAGCTCCCCGCCGACGAACCGCACCGGAACTACTGCGGCGTCTGCTCCCGGTGCATCACCGCGTGCCCGACCGGCGCGATCGTCGGGCCGTACCAGCTCGACGCGCGGCGCTGCATCAGCTATCTCACCATCGAGCACGGCGGGGCCATCCCGCTCGAGCTCCGGCGCTCGATCGGGACGCGCATCTTCGGGTGCGACGACTGCCAGGAAGTCTGCCCCTGGAACCGGTTCGCGACGCCCACGGCGGATCCCGCGTTCGAGGAGCGCCCGGACCAGCAGACACCGGAGCTGATCTCCCTGCTCCGTCTCGACGAGGAGACCTTCCGGCGCCGGTACGCGGGCACCGCCCTGAGGCGCGCCGGGCGCAACCGGTTCGTCCGGAACGTCGCGGTCGCGCTGGGGAACGCGCGCGACGCGCGGGCGGTCCCGGCGCTCGAAGCCGCGCTCCACGGCGACCCGGACCGTCAGGTGCGCGGGCACGCGGCCTGGGCGCTCGGCAGGATCGGAGGCGTCACGGCCGCGGCGGCTCTCGAGCGCGCAGCGGATCGGGAGAGCGACCCCGATGTGATCGAGGAGATCGGGTATGCTCGGAGGGAGATCGACGGTCCTACCCACGGAGGAACCCCATGAAGCGCATCCTCGCCCTGATCCTTCTCCTTTCGGCGGCGGCTCTCCCCGCGCCCGCGAACGCGGGCAGCATGGTCCACTTCACGCAGGACGACCAGAGGGTGAGCGGATACCTCGCCCTTCCCAAGACGCAGGGAACCCACGCCGCGCTCGTCGTGGTGCACGAGTGGTGGGGACTCACGGACTGGGTGAAGGCGCAGACCGACAGCCTCGCCAAGCACGGCTACGTGGCGCTGGCGGTGGATCTCTACGGCGGCAAGGTGGCCACCACGTCCGAGCTCGCCCATCAGTACTCGAGCGGCCTCACCGAGTCCGCGGCCGTCGAGAAGCTCGCGGCCGCGGCATCCTTCCTGCGCGGGCGCGATGACGTGCGGGGACACGCGGTCGGGACGATCGGCTGGTGCATGGGAGGAAAGCTTGCGATCCGGCTCGGCGCGGAAGATCCCGCGATCCGCGCCGTCGTGATGTACTACGGCGCCCCGATCACCGACGAGGAGCAGATCGAGGCGATCCAGGGCTCGGTGCTCGGACACTTCGGCGCCGAGGACAAGGGCCCCACCGCGGAGCAGGCTCGCGAGTTCGAGGCGGCGCTGAAGAAGGCCGGAAAGAAGTCCGAGTTCCACGTCTACCAGGGCGCGGGCCACGCGTTCGCGAATCCCTCGAACCCGTTCGGCGGATATCGCAAGGAGGCCGCGCGCACCGCGTGGAAGCGCACGCTCACCTTCCTCGACCGCGAGCTCAAGAAGGCCTCGATCCCCAAGAAGCAGGCGTCGGACTGAGTCGCGCGGTCCGTCACCACGAGGTCGCGGCGGGGATCGTCTGGGACGGCGAGCGCGTGCTCGTCGCCCGGCGCGCGGACGCCGATCACCAGGGGGGCCGCTGGGAGTTCCCGGGCGGGAAGCGCCACGGACACGAGACCATCGAGCAGTGCCTGAGGCGCGAGATGCTCGAGGAAGTGGGCCTCGAGGTGGAGGTCGGAACGCTGTGGCGCGCGCTCACGCACGTCTATCCGGACCGTACGGTCACGCTCTACTTCCACCTCTGCCGCTCGCGCGGGGGCACGCCGCGTCCGATCGAGTGCGCCGAGGTCCGCTGGATCCTGCCCGGCTCGCTCTCGAGCCTCCACTTCGTCGAGGGAGACATCCCGATCCTCGGCGACCTCGCGCGTGACCTCGTCGCCCGAGCCGTTTGAGATCGAGGGGGCCGACGGCGGCCCCCTTCGAGGCGACCTCTATCCTCCGGCACCGGGAACCGAAGCCGGCGCCCCCGATCGCGCCGAGACCCAGGACCGTGCGCCATCCCCTTCCCGACCCGCCGTGATCCTCTGTCACGGATCACGCGGCTACAAGGACTGGGGATTCCTCCCGCTCCTCGCGTCGCGGATCGCGGAAGAGGGGCTCCTGGCGGTGACGTTCAGCTTCACGGACAGCGGGATCTCGGGGCGAAGCGGCGCGTTCGACGAGCCGGAGCGGTATCGCAGGGGAACGTATGGATCCGAGCTCGAGGATCTCCGGAGAGTCGTGGACTGGGCGGCGCGACGGCTGGGAGGCGGGAGCGGCGGCGCTCCGCGCCTCGGCATCGCCGGGCACAGCCGCGGCGGCGCGATCGCGATCCTGCACGCGGCGGGGGATCCCCGCATCCGCTGCCTCGCGTCCCTCGCCGCGCCGTCGCGCATCGGGGTCTGGCCCGACCGATACTTCGAGGCATGGCGCCGGGGCGAGCCCGTGGCCGTGCGCGATTTCCGGACGCGCGCGGAGCTCTCGCTCGGACCCGAGATCTACGAGGACCTGGAGCGGAACCGCGCTCGGTACGACGTCATCGCGGCCCTCGAGACGATCGAGTGCCCGCTCCTGGTCGTCCAGGGAGACCGGGACCGGTCGGTCCCGGTCGAGGAAGCGCGCGAGATCGCGTCCCACGTCCCCTCGATCCTCTGCGAGCTCCACGTGATCGAGGGAGCGGGACACGGATTTCAAGCCGGAGACGAGATCCGCCGCATCCCGCCGCAACTCGCTCACATGGTGGAGCTGGTCACGGCCTGGATGCGGCGGTGGCTTCGGGGACGCGGCTGACGGCGCCGCCGGGTCTCTCGCTCGCCGCTTCTGCCTGCCTACTTCTTCGCGGCGGGAGCTTCTGCCTTTGCCTCGGTCTTCTCGTCGGCCTCGATGTCGAGCCGGATCTCCACGTCGTCGCTCAGCATGGCGCCGCCCTGATCGAGCGTCCGGTTCCAGTTGATCCCGAAGTCCTTGCGGTTGACCTTCGTGATTGCCTCGAACCCCGCCTTCACGCCGTTCCCGGCGCTGCCGCTTCCGAGATACGTCACGTCGAGCGTGACCGGCTTCGTGACCCCGCGCATCGTGAGATTGCCGTCCACCTTGAGCTTGTTCTCCCCCGCGGGGGTGACCTTCGTGCTCTCGAACGTGAGGGTCGGGTGCTTCTCGACGAAGAAGAAGTCCTCGCTTCGGAGATGGCCGTCACGCTTCTCGTTGTTCGTGTAGATGCTCGCCGGGTCGATCTCCGCCTTGACCGAGGCTTCGGCAGGCTTCGCGGGATCGTAGACGATCGTGCCGGAGAACTTCTTGAAGCTTCCGGGCACCTTGCTGAAGAAGTGCCGGACCGTGAACCCGACGCTCGAATGATTCGGGTCGACCGTGTAGGTAGCCGCGAACACATGGGCTGCCGACGCGAACGACAGAACCAGGGCCAGAGCGAGGGCGCGCAAGGCGTTTCTCATCGAGGAATTCCTCCTTGGGAGTTGAAGGTCCCGCCGGGCAGGGACGGCCCGGGGGAGCGGCGGGCGCCGGGGGTTGAAGGCCGAGCCCTGTTTGCCTAGTATCCTATGGACCCGCTTTTGGATGCACGGTTTTCGGACGAGGTTCCCGAAAGCCCGATCCGGGCCCCAGCGCATCTAACCCGTGAAGGGGTGATCTGTTCCATGCACGAGACGCGTGACGTCATCATTCTGGGGTCCGGCGCGGCCGGCCTGACCGCGGCGATCTACGCCGCCCGGGCCAACCTGCACCCCCTCGTCTTCGAGGGAGTCCAGCCAGGCGGCCAGCTCACGATCACGACCGAGGTGGAGAACTACCCGGGATTTCGGGAAGCCATCATGGGACCCGCGCTCATGGTGGAGATGAAGGCCCAGGCGGCCCGGTTCGGAACCGAGTTCGTCGCCGCCTCGGTCGAGCGCGTCCGGCTCCAGGCGACGCCCTTCGAGGTGGTCGCGGACGGGAAGACCTACACCTCGCGCGCCCTCATCATCGCCACCGGCGCGTCGGCGAAGCTCCTCGGCATCCCGAGCGAGGCGAAGCTCATGGGACACGGCGTCTCCGCGTGCGCCACGTGTGACGGCTTCTTCTTCCGGGACCGGAAGGTCATCGTGGTGGGCGGCGGCGACACCGCGATGGAGGAGGCCACGTTCCTCACCAAGTTCGCGTCGCACGTCACCGTCGTGCACCGGCGGGACACGCTGCGCGCGTCCAAGATCATGCAGGAGCGCGCCCGCGCGAGCGCGAAGATCTCGTTCGTGTGGAACTCGGAGATCGCGGAGATCCTGGACGAGAACGGCGACGGCAAGGTGACCGGTGTGAAGCTCCGGAACGTGAAGACGGGGGCGATCACGGTGATGCCGATCGACGGCGTGTTCATCGGCATCGGACACCAGCCGAACACGAAGCTCTTCCAGGGCCAGCTCGCCCTCGACCTCGCGGGCTACATCAACACCCATCACGGAACCCTGACCGACATCCCCGGCGTCTTCGCGGCGGGCGACGTGCAGGACCGCGTCTACCGCCAGGCGATCACCGCCGCGGGGAGCGGCTGCATGGCCGCGCTCGATGCCGAGCGGTATCTCGAAGCGTTGAAGCACGCGCCCGGCCCGAACACGCAGGTGATGCGTCTCGAGGATCTCAAGTCCCCGATCTCATGACCCTCTCCCGATGAACGACGAGATCCAGCGCGAGACCCTCGACGTCGACGTCGTCTTCGTGGGAGGCGGGCCGGCGGGCCTGGCGGGAGCCCTCCGGCTCTCCCAGCTCGTCCAGGCGCACAACGAGGCGGCGGCGCAAGGCTCCGGCACTCCGCTCGGAGAGATCTCGATCGCGGTGCTCGAGAAGGCGTCGGAGATCGGCGCGCACGGGATCTCCGGATGCGTGCTCGATCCTCGCGCGCTCCGGGAGCTCCTTCCCGACTACAGGGAGAAGGGCGCCCCGATCGAGAGCGACGTCACGAGCGACGACCTCTACTACTTCACGAAGTCCGGCCAAATCCGCTTCCCCTTCCTGCCCCCGCCGCTCCAGAACCACGGCAATCACGTCGTGTCGCTCGGCAATCTCGAGAAGTGGCTGGGCGGGCTCGTGGAGGCCACCGGCGCGTACGTGCTGCCCAACATGCCGGTCGCGGACGCGCTCTTCGAGGGCGACACGATGATCGGCGTCCGCACGGGCGACAAGGGGATCGACCGGAACGGCACCCGGAAGCCGAACTTCGAGCCGGGCTCGGACATCCGGGCCAAGGTGACCGTGCTCTGCGAGGGGGCGCGGGGATCGCTCACGAAGCGGCTCACGCCGCGGCTCCGCCTCGACGAGGGACGCGCGCCGCAGATCTACGCGACCGGCGTGAAGGAGGTCTGGCAGATGCCCGCGGGACGCGTCCCGAAGGGTCGCGTCATCCACACGATGGGCCACCCGCTCGACTCGCGCACCTTCGGCGGCGGATTCATCTACGGCATGGACCACGATCGATGGGCGGTGGGATTCGTCACGGGGCTCGACTACTGGAATCCGGTGACCGATCCGCACGGCCTCTTCCAGGAGTACAAGCGGCATCCGTTCGTGGCGAAGCTCCTCGAGGGGGGCTCGATCCTCTCCTACGGCGCCAAGGCGATCTCCGAGGGAGGCTACTACTCCATGCCGCGGCTCTCGTGGGCGGGGGGCCTCCTGTGCGGGGAGAGTGCCGCGTTCCTGAACTCGCAGCGGCTGAAGGGCGTTCACCTGTCGATGAAGTCCGGCATGCTCGCGGCGGAGACCGCGTTCGACGCGCTGGTCACGGGCAAGACGGACGCCGCGACGCTCTCCGCGTACGACCGTCGCGTGAAGGAGTCCTGGGCCATGGAGGAGCTCCGGGGCGTGCGTAACTTCCACCAGGGATTCGAGCGCGGACTCTGGATTGGCATGCTGGACGCGGGACTCCAGCTCGTGACCGGCGGGCGCGGCTTCGGCGAGCGCCCGCATTGGACTCCGGGCCACCAGCGCATGGAGAAGCTCGAGGACGCCCGCGTGAGCCCGGTGCCGCTCGAGGAGACCCAGAAGCGCTACGACAACGCGCGCACGTTCACGAAGGTGAACGACGTGTTCCACTCGGGCACGAAGCACGACGAGGACCAGCCGAGCCACCTGATCGTGCACGACACGTCCATCTGCGTCACGCGCTGCCGCGAGGAGTACGGGAATCCCTGCCAGCACTTCTGCCCCGCGAACGTGTACGAGATGGTGCCGGACGCCGCGCGTCCGGGGAAGATCCGACTCCACCTGAATCCCTCGAACTGCGTCCACTGCAAGACCTGCGACATCGCCGATCCCTACGGCATCATCACGTGGGTTCCCCCCGAAGGGGGCGGCGGCCCGAACTATCAGCAGCTCTAGAATGGAGCGCGCTCCCGAGCCCGGGCCGGCCGAGGGCGCCGGATCGGCCGCCCCCAGGGGGCCCATCGCGCGCCTCACGCGCGTCTCCAAGATCTATCCATCCGGCGGCGAGGACGTCCACGCGCTCACCGACGTGTCGCTCTCGATCGATCCCGGCGAGGTGGTCGCGATCGTCGGCCGGAGCGGCTCCGGGAAGACGACGCTCCTCAACCTGCTCGGCACGCTCGACCGGCCGAGCGAAGGCGTGATCGAGATCCTGGGCGCGGAGGTGCAGAACGCTCCGGAGGAGGAGCTCCTCCGGCTCCGGCGCGAGACGCTCGGCTTCGTGTTCCAGTTCTTCCACCTCTTCCCCCACCTCTCCGCGCTGGAGAACGTGGCGCTCCCCCTCTGGCTGGCCGGCGTGCACGGTTCGGACACGTCGGTGCACGCGCGGGAGCTCCTCGCGCGGGTCGGACTCGCGGACAAGGCGGAGCGCGCGGCGGGACGCCTCTCCGGCGGCGAGATGCAGCGCGTCGCGATCGCCCGCGCCCTCGCCGCGTCGCCCGCGCTCGTGCTCGCGGACGAGCCGACCGGGAACCTGGATCAGGCGAACGCCGAGACGGTGATCGACCTCCTCACCTCGCTCGCGCGCGAGCGAGGCACGTCGCTCGTGCTCGCGACGCACAGCGAGGCGGCCGCCCAGGTGGCGGATCGCCGCGTCCTGATGACGGACGGGCGCGTCTCCGAGATCCGCTGAGCGGCGGACCTTCACGACGAATGGCCGACCCGATCACTCCCCGCTCCCGGCTCGCGCTCCTCCAGGCGCTCGGCCTCCGCGCGCTGAGCCGCCACTACGGGCGCACGCTCCTCACGCTGCTCGGGGTCGCCGCCGGGGTGGGAGTGACGATCGGGATCGATCTCGCCGTGCGGAGCTCGATCGCGTCCTTCAGCCGCACCGCGCGGGCGGTCGCGGGACCGGCGCAGCTGCGCGTCCATCGCC
>DASTBC010000074.1 GCA_035712245.1 Candidatus Eisenbacteria bacterium | reverse complement strand
AGACCGCGCCGCGCGACGATGCCTCGACGGATCCCATCCTCACGTCTACCACTGATCCTGCTCGTCCTCGCGCTCGCGCTCGTGCGCCCCGCGCACGGCGGCACGACCCCCGACGACCGGGCGATCTACCGGATCGATCTGAGGCGCGTCGCCGACGTCACGCCCCTCCTCTCGCTCGGGCTCGACATCGCGGGGAAGGGACCCGGGGAGTCCGTGGACGTCATCCTCACTCCCGGGGAGCGGGACCGGGTGCGCGCCCTCGGATTCGAGCCCATGCGGATCGAGATCCCCTCGTTGATGCTGGGAGCGGGCCGGAGCGCGGCCCTGGCTCCGAATCTCGGGGACTACCACACGGTCGCGGAGGCCGCCGCCGAGATGGCGTCCTACGCCTCGGCGCATCCCTCGATCGCGAGGCTCGACACGATCGGCTTCTCGCTCGAGGGCAGGGCGATCCTCGCGCTCCATGTCTCCGACAACGCGGGCGTGGAGGAAGGGGAGCCCGAGGTCCTGGTGGTCGGCTGCCACCACGCGCGCGAGCTCATGAGCGTGGAGATCCCCCTCTATCTCATGCGGCGCCTCCTCGACGGGTACGGAGCCGACGCCGTCATCACGTCCCTCGTGAACGAGCGCTCCATCTGGATCCTCCCGATCCTGAATCCGGACGGACACGTCTACGTCGCGCAGAACTCGGGGGGGCAGCCGAGCGGGTGGTGGCGCAAGAACCGCCGTCCGAACGCGGACGGCACCTTCGGTGTCGATCTGAACCGGAACTACGGCGACCACTGGGGCTGGGACAACGTCGGATCGAGCCCGACCCCAGCTTCCGACGTCTACCGCGGCACCTCGCCCTTCTCCGAGCCGGAAACCGCCGCGTTCCGCGACTTCGTCGACGCGCACGAATTCACGATCTCGGCTTCCATTCACAGCTACGGCGAGCTCTTCCTGTATCCCTGGGGCTACGCCACCCTCGACACCCCGGACCACGACGTCTTCGACGCGATCGGGGACTCGGTTTCCGCTCAGAACGGATACCTCTCGGGCAATCCGAAGAGCGGCGCGATCTATCTCACGAACGGCGCCCTGGACGACTGGGCGTATGGGGGCACGTCCTCGCGTCCCGCGATCTTCGGCTTCACGTTCGAGGTGAACACCGCCGCCCAGGGAGGCTTCGGCCCGCCCGACGCGCTCATTCCGGCCACCTGCGAGGAGAACTGGGGACCGCTCCTGACGCTCCTGCGCTACTCCGACGACCCGCGCCGCATCCTGCGGCCACGGCGCCCGACGACACCGTGGTTCGTCGCGACCTCTTCCGGTGTCGACATCCGCTGGAGCGTGGCGACACCCGACCCGCACAATCCGCCGGTGCGGCACGACGTGCGGAGGATCGCCTCCCTCACGACGGGCACGGACAACGCCGAGTCGGGGTTCGCCGCCTGGGACACGCTGGGTTTCTCCTGGAGCACGGCGCGCCAGACCAGCGGCCTGCGGAGCTTCTGGTCGGGGGCCGGCAACTCGCGCGTCAGCACGCTCACGTCGAAGAGCGCCGTCGATGCGGCTCCCGGGGAGAGTCTCATCGTCATGGCCTGGTGGGACCTGGAGGACGACTTCGACTACTGGTACCTGGAAGCGTCCAATGACGGAGGCGCGACGTGGACCCGGCTGCCGGGGAACTTCACGACCGTGTCGAACCCGACCGGCAAGAACGAGGGAAACGGAGTCACCGGCACGAGCGGAGAGGTCTTCCGCCGGGCGGCGTTCACCTGGGGCATCATGGGCGGGCGCCAGGTCCTGGTCCGCTTCCGATGCGTCACGGACGTGGCGAATTTCGGCGAAGGCCTGTACCTGGACGACCTCACGCCGACCGCGTTCGAGAGCGGGATCGTGGACACGGACACGCAGAGTCCGGACGAGCGCCACGGGATCGCGGCTCCCGGAACCGTCGCCTGGTTCCAGGTTCGCGGCGTGGACGGCGAGGAACAGAAGGGCGCCTGGAGCGCTCGCGTGCGGTACGAGCCCGGCGTGAGCGCCGTCGATCCCGCGCCGCCCGCTCCCGCGCGGGACCGGATCGCGTCCAACGCCCCGAATCCGTTCAACCCGAGGACGCGAATCCGGTACGAGCTGGCTCCGGGCGCTCCGGGGCGCTACCGCCTCGCGGTGCACGACGCGTCGGGGCGGCTCGTCCGGGTGCTCGAGGAAGGCCTCGATACGGGCCTGGGAGCCGACCGGACGGTCGCCTGGGACGGGCTCGACCACGCGGCGCGGCCCGTCGGGAGCGGCGTGTACGTGGTCCGGCTCGAGACCGATCGCGGTTCCACGTCCCGGAAGATCACGCTCCTCCGTTGACGCCACAATCGGGTTGACACCCCCCCCGGCAGGGGACTACGTTACGGCTTCTTTACTTGCCGGATTCGTGTGCCACCCGGATAGGGTGGCGTTTTTGCGAGCGGTCGAGGAGGCGGGACGGAATCAAAGGCCCGCGTTCGGGGTATGCCCAATACAAGCTGCTCCGAGGGGGCGATCAGCGGGGAGTCTCCGAGATTGACAGGGGTTACGGGACTTGAGTAGGCTGACCCCGTGAGTGGTATCGACCGGGTGCCTCTTGCCCGGGTCCCCGGGGCGGCGCTGGTGCTCGTCGCCCTGGTCTGCGGGACCTGCTCGTCGCCTTCCCCCCCCAGGAAGTCCCCCTCAGCGCCGCTGACGCTCGCGGGTGCGGAATATCTGGAGCCGCTCCTGCGCGCCGAGGTTCTCGCGTTCCGGGATCGCTACCCAGACTCGGACTCGATCCGGGTGGTCGCGAACGGGTCCGCCGAGGGAATGGAACAGCTGGTGAACGGAGAAGTGGCGATGTCGCTCCTCTTGCGTGAGCTGACGGATCCGGAAGTCGAGGCTGCGGTCCAGCGGGACGGGCTCCAGGCGTTTCCGGTCGCCTGGGACGCCGTCGCGGTGATCGTCCATCCGGCTTCGCCGGTCCAGCAGATCTCGCGCACGGAGCTCGCGGACGTGTACGCCGGCCGCACGCGCGACTGGTCGTCGCTCGGCTGGCGCGCCGGAGGCGAGGTGATCGCCATGACCGTCGGCCCCAGGGTCGCGCTCTACGCGTACCTGCAGCAGGCGCTTCTGGACGGCGGGGAATACGCGAAGACGGTGTACGCGCCGCCCACCGAGGAGGACGTCGTCGAGACGGTGGCGACGCGCACCAACGCGATCGGATGCGTGTCGCGACCGTTCGCCGAGGCCGCCGGGTCGCGCGTGCGCGTGCTCGCGGTCTCGCAGGCGCGCGGACTGCCGTACGTCGCGCTCAACAAGGAAACACTCGTGACGCGGAGCTATCCGCTTCTGCGCACGGTGTCGATCGCGACGCCGGCGGAGCCCCCGCCGACGTCCCGGGAGTTCATCACGTTCGTATCCGATATCGAAGGACAGCGCATCGCGGTGCGGCACGGCTACGCCCCCGCGACCGTTCCCATCCGGATCGTCCGTACCGCAGAGGAGGAAGAGTGAAGCTCGTCCGTGTTCTCGTTCCCGCGATCCTGATCGCGGGTCTCGCCGGCGCCGCACCGCGCGCCTGGGCGCTCTCCTCCGGCGATCTGATCAAGCAGGGAGTCTCCCTCCTCCGGGACGGCAAGAGCCAGGAAGCGCTCGACCTCTTCACGCGCGCGCAGCGGCTCGATCCGAACGCCGCCAAGCCGCACTACTACATCGCCTCCGCGCTCGAGCGGCTCGGCGCCCCCGACAGCGCCGCGATCGAGTATCAGACGGCGCTGCGCATCCAGCCCAAGTATCCCGAGGCCCTCACCGGCTACGGGAAGCTCCTTCGCAAGCAGGGCAAGAAGGACGAGGGGACGGCGAAGCTCGAGGAGGCGGTGAAGTACGCCGGCAAGGACCCGGCGGGGCTCTACGGCCTCGGCCAGGCGTACCTCGAGGACAAGAGGTACGAGGACGCGGAGAAGATCTTCCGGAGGGGAACCCTCCTCAAGACCGGCCGCGCGCAGTTCCTCGCCGGCACCGCGCTCGCGCTCGAGGGGAAAGGCGATCTCAAGGCGGCCGAGGAGCTCTTCATCCGCGCCCGCGAGACGGATCCCAACAATCTCCGCGTCCGGCTCGAGGTGGGGAACTTCTACATGCGGAAGAAGATTCCCGTGCTCGCCGCTCCCGAGTTCGGCCACGCGACCACGCTCAATCCCTCGGATCCCGAGACCTACTACCTCTACGGCAAGGCGCTCATCGGGATGAACGAGTTCAACGCGGCGCTCAAGGCGTTCGTCGACGCGACGAAGCAGGACTCGTCCTACGCGCCGGCCTACCTGGAAACGGGACGGCTCTTCCACCGCGCGAAGCGCTATGCCGAGGCGGCCGAGAACTTCCGGGTCTACACGGGCCTCGTCCCCGACGCGTACGAAGGCTATTACGAGCTGGGCCGGTCCCTCTCCGAGATCTCCGCGCGCGACGCCAACGCGCGCGCGGAAGCCACGGTGGCGCTGAGCCAGGCGAACGACCTGAAGCCGAACGTGACCGAGGTCCTGGGCTCCCTCTGCAAGCTCTACCACCAACAGGGTGAGGCCGGGCGCGACAGCGCGTTCTACTACTGCGACAAGTACGCTGCGGCGGCCGACTCGCTAACGGCGGAGGAGGAACTCCGCCTGGGGCAGCTCTACGTGGCGGCGGACGACTCGGCGAACGCCGTCATTCACCTCAGCAAGGCGGCGGAGCTGGACTCGACGATGGTCAAGGACGCCAACTTTCAGATGGGATACCTGTTCTTCGCGCGCCGGGACTACGCGGGGGCGCTGCCCTACTTCGAGAGGACGCTCCAGGTCGATCCCAAGTTCCTCCCCGCGCTCCTCAACAAGGGGCTCGCGGAGCTCCAGCTCGGTCGGAAGTCCGAGGCGATCGGGACGCTTCGTCAGGCGCTGGCCGTGAAGCCCGATGACGCCCGCACGATGGTCTGGATCGGACAGACGATGCTCCAGATGGAGGCGGACTCGCTCCCGACCGCGCTCGAGATGTACCAGAACGCCGCCGCGGTCGATCCCAAGAACGGGGACGCGCTGCGGGGCGCCGGGCTCGCGCTCCTCCTGATGGACCGCTGCGGAGACGCGGAGGGCTGGTTCGTGAAGGCCAACGAGGTCCAGGGCGATCACCTGCAGGGACGCATCTGGCTCGCGCAGTCGTATGCGAAGTGCGGCGACCTGACGCGCGCCAAGCAGCAGTTCCAGGCGGCTCTCGAGATCGATCCGAACAGCCCAGAAGCATCCAAGGGCCTCCAGAACATCCGTAACTTCGAGGAGCGTAAGAAGGCACCGAAGGCCAGCGGCGCTTCGGCCAGCCCGTAAGCCAACGCGGCGGCTTGCCGCGGACAGGGGGACGCGCGATGAGCTTGGATGTCCGGACTTCGAGCGACGTGACGATCGTCACGCCGAAGGGGATGCTCCTCGGAGGCAAGGAAACGGACGAGCTTCAGGGGAAGATCAAGGAGCTGGTCGAGGCGGGGAACAAGAAGCTCCTGATCAACCTGGGGCAGACCACGTTCCTGAACTCGGTGTCGCTGGGGGTCCTGATCGGGGCCCACTCGAGCTATGCCAAGCGCGGGGCGGAGATGAAGCTCTGCCAGGTGGACAAGAAGATCCAGAACATCTTCGTGGTCACCAAGCTGTCCCTGGTTTTCGACGTCTACGAGAGTTGCGAGGAGGCGACGAAGAGCTTCAAGTAGAGGGGGTTGCCGGTCGCGCCGGGACTGGCGTATTCTTGGCCGTACACACCCCATGAGCCGCTCTCCGGGGCCGGGCCCGGGGAGGCTGAACCAACCCATCGCTCGGACGAGCGGACCGCAACGGTTTTTCGGGACAGGAGGAAGTCGCAGTGAGACAAGGTTTGTTCCTCACCATCGTGTCGGTAGTCGCTCTTGGAATTTCGATCGTGATCTTCATGTTCCTGCCCAAGTACATCAAGGACGGCGGCCCGCTCGTGGCGTTGCTCATCATGCTCTCGATCATGTCGGTCACGCTGGTGTTCGAGCGACTCTTCACGCTCTCCCGCGCCCGCGGCAAGGAGCCGATTCCGACGTTCATGCGGAACGTGCGGAAGCGGATCGACTCGATGGACATCGAGGGCGCCGCGGACCTCTGCGCCAAGCAGCGCGGCTCGCTCGCCAACGTGCTCCGCGCCGGGCTCGACCGCTACGCGGTGATCCGCAACGCGCCGATCGACCGCGCCGCGAAGATCCAGGAAGTACAGAAGGCCATGGAAGAGGCGAACATGCTCGAGGTGCCGCTCCTCGAGCGCAATCTCATCGCGCTCGCGACCATCGCTTCGATCGCGACGATGGTGGGCCTTCTCGGTACGGTGATCGGGATGATCCGCTCCTTCTCGGCGCTCGGCCACACCGGCTCGGTGGACGCCGTGAAGCTGGCCATCGGAATCTCCGAGGCGCTCATCAACACCGCCGGCGGCCTCTTCGTGGCGATCTTCTCGATCGTGCTCTACAACGTGTTCGTCACGATGATCGACAACTTCAACTACATGATGGACGAGGCCACCCTCGAGGTGATCGAGGTCCTCTCCCTGAAGGAAGCGACGAAGTAACATGGCCGCGAAAAAGATGAAGCGGGTCGGGGTCAAGATCGACATGACCCCCATGGTCGACGTCGCGTTCCTGCTCCTGATTTTCTTCATGTCGACGTCCCAGTTCGATCCGCCGCAGAAGGTTCAGATCAAGATCCCGGAGAGCCATTCCAATCTCAAGGTTCCCGAGTCGGACGTCATGGTCCTCTCGATCAGCAAGGACAACGAGATTCTGTACCAGATCGGGAAGAATCCGCAGGAATTGACCGATCTGGGGAGCCTGGAGCAGCTGGTCACGGAGCAGCGGCGACGGAATCCGCGGACCCGTGTCGCCATCCGGGCCGACAAGGAATCCGAGTACGGCGTGATGGAAGACGTCATGGCGATCATGCAGAAGACCAACACGATCTCGTTCAGCCTGGTCACGGAGCTCGTGGCGAGCTCGAAGTCCGCGATGAAGGGCTGACGGTCGGAGCCCGACGAACGAAAGGAAGTGACGCGCGATGGGTGCGGTAGACACCCCAGAAGGTGGCGTAAAACACAAAAAAGGAGGGATGCGGCGGCGCCAGCCGAAGCGCATCGGCGTGAAGATCGACATGACGCCGATGGTGGACGTCGCGTTCCTGCTCCTCATTTTCTTCATGTGCACCACGGTGTTCCGGAAGCCGCAGGCGCTCGAGATCAACCTCCCTCCGGATCCGAACGCCAAGGT